>CAIPSZ010000133.1 GCA_903867845.1 Candidatus Kerfeldbacteria bacterium
CCCGCCTTCGCGTTCTGTGGAATGGAATTCTGCACTCATGGATTTTGGAGCTCTGGTATGCACGGCACGTTCGCCAAAATGCACGTCGTGTCCACTGCAAAAATCCTGCAAAGCGTATCCGGCAATTCTCACCACAGCCATTGCGCAGAAAGGTCCGAAGCAACGGTTTGTGGGCAGCACACGGTACTGGCGCGGGCAAATTGTTAGCTACCTACGGGAGAAACCGAAGCGACGCACTCCACGCGTGCAATTACGTCGAGTATTTTCTGAACGCGGGTTGGACCATGAGCGTTTCGCACACCTCATCCAAAACTTACAGAAGGATGGGCTTATCTACCAAAAAGGTGGCGTTGTTCGTTTGTAATCCTGGACCCGTACCCCTACACTGTTTCTATGATCACTGAAGCACAAGTACTCGACGCGCTCAAAACTTGTGATGATCCCGAACTCGGGGTTAATGTTGTTGAGCTGGGGCTTATCTATAAAATTACCATTTCCCCAAAGCAGGATATTCACGTGCTCATGACGCTCACCACGCCAGGGTGCCCGTTGCTGGAGTACTTCGTTGATACCACAGCCAGTAAACTCCGCGGACTTCCAGGCGTGCATGATGCGAAAGTGGAAATAACCTTTGACCCACCCTGGGATAAAAGCAAGATGAGCGAAGAGGCTCGGGCGCAACTCGGGATGGACTAACAAGAACCGCCCGCGTGCGTACGCGAGCGGTAAAGGGCAATCAGGAACGGTTGCGTTGGTCGACGAAGGTTTTTCGCGGACCAACATGACCGTGCCTTGGTGGGGGAGGAAGGGTCAGTTGCTCTTCTTGCCTCGTGCGGATTAGCCGCCGCATCTGACGTTGTTCGACAATGTTTGGATTCTTTGGCTTGTAGCTCATCTAACCTCCTAGGTACGTTTGGGTTTGTATTTTCTGCACACAGTATAATCTAGGAAAGTGGTTTGTGGAATGTTTAAACGATGTAGGGAGATATTTGTAAATGCAACCGAGTTGCATTAGAATAACACCATGGATATCGAAAAGCATCGAAATACCCCTATTCGCAAGGTGTTATTGGAGATCCTGACCCGAGCCACAAAACCCAGCGCTCAAGTTGAGCTCCATGCACTGCTCGTTCAACGTGGCCTCTCGGCTCACAAAACTACGCTATACCGAATCCTGGATGACCTCCTCCAGCACCGCATCATTAGCCAGACGACCTTTGGCGATGGCGTACTACGGTTTGAGCTGACTCGTGCTCACCACCATCATGTGGTGTGCGAGTCATGCCACCGCGTCGAAGATGTACAAGTAGCAGGCGACCTGGCGCGGGAAGAGCAAATCATTGCGCGTAAAGTGAAATTCCGTAACGTCACGCACACCTTGGAATTTTTTGGTACGTGCGAGCAGTGCGTTCGGAAATCTACAAAAATACGCTCCGCACCATGAAACGCATTCTCATCATTCTCATCTTCGTCACAGCATTTTTGACGTTGAGCATTGCGCTCAAACTCCACTACTCGCCAACCACATTCAGTACGGCGCAGTCGGGTACACTGAAGATTTCTGCATCCTTTTACCCGCTTGCCTTCTTTGCCGAGCAAATTGGCGGCCAGTACGTCAACGTGCGTACCATTACCCCGGCCAGTGCGGAACCACATGATTACGAACCAACCACACAGGATATAGCAACAATTGAATCTGGTAACCTGCTCATTCTCAACGGCAACGTGGAGCCCTGGGGAGTGAAGGTACACGATATCCTGCAAGGTACAAATGTCACTGTGGTGACAGCCGGCGCAGGGCTACTCACGCAGCAACTTGTTGAGAACGGCATCTCCACGACCGATCCACATGTCTGGTTAAACCCGCACCTTGCCATGCAGGAAGCGTACGTTATTGAACAGGCAATAGCAGCGAAGGATCCCGCGCACGTTGCGTACTACCAGCAGCAACTTGGGAAACTCACTACCACGCTTGACGCAATTGACACGGCGTACCATACCGGACTCGCGCACTGTAGCCAGAGCGCGTTCATTACGTCGCACGCTGCATTCGGGTACCTGGCCAGCCACTACGGTCTCCAGCAGGTTGCCATTGCCGGGCTATCGCCCGATGCCGAGCCATCCGGGCAGCAATTGGCTGATGTCTCGGCATTTGCAAAAGCGCATAACGTCACGTACATTTTTTTTGAAAGTTTAGTCAGCCCGAAACTCGCAGAAACGATTGCCAGAGAAGTTGGCGCGCAAACGCTCGTCCTCAATCCTATCGAAGGACTCACGCCGAATGACAGCACCGCAGGCAAGGATTACACTTCACTCATGCGCGACAACTTGCACAACCTTGAACTAGCCTTGCAATGCACACCGTAGATCACACCACAAACCTTATTGAGCTCAAGAACGTGAGCTTTGGTTTTACCGCACACGACACAGTGATCCGTGACGTGACCCTAGCGGTGCACCGTGGTGATTACTTAGGTATCATTGGCCCAAACGGAGGTGGAAAAACCACGCTGCTCAAAGTCATGCTGGGGCTGCTCAAACCGACGAAGGGCACGGTGCGCTTATTCGGTAAAGACATATCGAAATTTCACCAGTGGTCGAAGATCGGGTACGTGCCACAGAAAGCATCGGCGTTTGATCCGAATTTCCCGGTTACGGTTGAAGAAGTGGTAGCCATGGGAACGTACGCGCGCCGCGGTCTCTTCCACCGCACCACCCGGGCAGACCGGAGCAAGGTGCACCAAGCACTAGAACACGTGGACATGCTGGAGTACCGTCACCGTCTGGCGGGCGACCTTTCGGGTGGGCAGCAGCAGCGCATCTTCATTGCCCGTGCTCTGGCTGGTGATCCGGAGATTATCCTGCTGGATGAACCAACCGTGGGGGTTGACGTGAGCACGCAGGAGCAGTTCTACCACTTGCTCAAGAAGCTCAATCACGAACTCGACCTGACCCTCGTGCTCGTCTCCCACGAGCTCGAAGTTGTCGCACGTGAGACAACGGAAATCGCGAGTATCAACAACACGCTGGTCTACTACCGAACGCCCGAAGAGCTTGCGAAGAGTGGTGGACTGGAGCTGGCCTATGGCAAGTCCTTGAAGCACGTGCGCGCTACCCATCACAAACATGCTTGACCTCTTCCACTACACCTTCATTGTTCGCGGCCTAGAAGCGGGGATTATCATCGCGATTATTGCCCCGCTCATTGGCATGTTCCTGGTACTCCGGCGCTACTCGCTCATCGCCGATACACTCGCGCATGTGTCCCTCGCCGGCGTCGCCATTGGCCTGCTCTTTAAAATCAATGCTTTGTTCACTGCCATTGCCGCGGCGGTCATTTCCTCGGTTGCCATTGAGCGCTTGCGGATTTCCAAGCGCGTGTACGGTGAATCCGCCCTAGCAATATTCCTATCTGGAAGTTTAGCGCTTGCCATCGTGCTCATTAGTGTGGCGAATGGGTTTAATGTGAACCTGTTCAACTACCTCTTCGGTAGCATTGTCACGGTGAAGCAGTCTGACGTGACGATCATTGGTATCCTAGGGATTTTGGTGCTCGTCGCAATTGCGAGCGTGTACAAAGAACTTGTGTACCTAAGCTTTGATGAAGAGTCAGCCAAAGTGAGTGGCATTCCCACACGCATGCTGAACATCCTACTCATTGCCCTTGCTGCACTCACCGTATCGCTCGCCATTCCCATTGTCGGCGTGCTGCTCATTTCCGCACTCATCGTCATTCCAGTCGTTACCGCACTCCAATTGCGTGTTGGTTTCAAGCAGACCATTGTCATTGCGGAAATCCTTTCCATCTTCTCGGTTATCAGCGGGATTGTTACGTCGTACTACCTCAACACGTCCGCGGGTGGGACGATTGTGCTCATTGCTTTGCTCATCTTCGTCATCGTCTACGCAACGAAGAAACGATAAACCCGCTCAGGTGAGCGGGTTTCGTTCAGGATAAATGGTATTTACGCTTGGTAGTGATCCTGGGTGTCTGCCTGGGCGTCAGCTTTGGTTACGTGCACGGTGCCGTCGCGGTGCTCGGGTGGTGCGTACACGGTGTACAGTTTCACCGGCTCGGTTGACGATGCGTTGATGATGTTGTGCTTGGTTCCAGCCGGGACAATAACTGCATCGCCATCTCCAAGCGGGCTCTCTACATCATTAAGCACAGCTTTCGCTTGGCCCTTTTCGATGCGGATGAACTGGTCCAGGGTGTGCACTTCTTCGCCAATGTCTTCGCTTGGCTGCAAGTGCATGACGACGAGCTGGCAGTACTTGGCCGTGTAGAGCACTTTACGGAAGTTCGTGTTGACGAGCGATTCCCGTTCAACATTGCCGATGTAACTCATAGTAGTAGCGTTTAGTAGTGAATGTGTAGAGTATAGCAGAATCTGGCTGTTTGCATGCTTGCAACCTTGGTTTGCTTTCGCTACAGTCAGCACGTATCGGGGTGTGGCGCAGTTGGTAGCGCGCAGCGTTCGGGACGCTGAGGCCGTGGGTTCAAGTCCCACCACCCCGACCAGATTGTTATTAAATGATACACCCTCACCGTAAGAGTCAAAGGGAGCATCTTGACGTTGCAGGAAAACCGGGGTATTCTGCAGGCTATGTCTGAAACCGAAGGCCAAGTACCAACACACGTTGGTTTTATTATGGATGGCAATCGTCGTTGGTCACGCGCCAATGGCAAGAACTACGAGCAAGGCTACAACCGTGCCATGGATGTCCTGGAAGCGGTTGTTGAGCATGCGGGGAAGAAAGGGGTGAAGTTTGTTACGACGTATACCTTTTCCACGGAGAATTGGAACCGGCCGAAAATTGAGATTGACTTGCTCATGCGTCTCTTTGAATACGCACTTATGGAACGTGTCCAGGCTCTGCACAAGAAGAATGTACGCTTTCGCGCAATCGGCCGTTTGAGTGGTTTTTCGAAAAGCATTCAGGAAAAGCTATCACAGGAAGTTGAACGAACCAAGAATAATACCGGTGTCACGCTCACCCTAGCATTGAACTACGGCGGTCATGCAGAAATTGCCGATGCTGTGAACAAGCTCATCGCGAGTGGAAAGCAGGAAGTTACAGAGAACGATATACAGCAAAGTCTGTACGATCCAGACCTCCCCCCGGTTGACCTTATTATTCGAACATCTGGCGAAGAACGAATCTCCGGATTTATGCTTTGGGAAGCGGATTACGCAGAGCTGTACTTCCTGGAGAAGAATTGGCCAGATTTAACCACGCAGGATATCGACATCGCACTTGAAGATTACATCCAACGGAAACGGAATTTTGGAGCGTAGCGGTATTTCCTGAAGTCGGCAAATGGCCGATTTTTTGGTATACTTTTTCAAGCACGTATGATCAATCACCCATTACTCGAGCCAAAAGGGCAAGGATTGCAAAAGCGGGCGCTGAACGTTGCTCGAAGTTTTCGCGTGACCGAGCCAGAGGTACTTAGTGGCGTGCCCCGAAAGATGAACCAACGCCGGTGGCTTGGGGTTATGTCCCTCTACGGCCTCATTGCCATTTTGGCATTCATGCTCGTGCCAGTCATTACCTTAACTTTTGGGGATGTCACGACCAACTACATTGAGAACATAAAGAACGTTGTGAATTTTGGTGCCCCAACCTTGCTCCTCGTAGCTGTGCTCGTGGGTGTAACTGGGTACTTTGGATACACGCGTATTGCTTGGTGGATGAGTTTTGGCTTTTGGGTAAGCGTCGTCGTTCTCGTCATCAACATTGCGACGCGCATCAACTGGCTCAACTTGGGCATTTTTTGGATCATCATCGGGACTCTCGTTGGACTGTTCCTCGGCTGCGCGTTTGAGCTTGTGGTTACGCTGCACTGGCACCGCGAGAAGTACTTAGTAGTGCTGCTCATCATTGGCATGCTCGCATCCGGAATTGCAAGTGTTGTGGCATTTCAGAATAGCTACGCGAAGGGCAGTTCAAGTGTTTCCATAATGGAAGCACAACACGAGCTTGCATACGCGCTCTACCAGCCAAAAGTTCTCCCTACCGAGTATGCAGTGTACACGCCAAAAGTGTTTGTCATGAACCGCGAGTTTCACATGTACTACGGCGATGATAACTACCCACCCCCACCAGTCCTCGATTTTCTAAAAGGATTAGAAATTATTGAATCGGCAGCACCCGCTACACCGCCTATTGATTTACTTGGTTCAGCGGTGCAAGTGGAAGTGAGTGGCACGCACGCACAGTACCGCGAGTCACACGGCCGTTCCATCCTTCAGTGGACGCAAGGGCAAACTGCAATCCTGGTGATAAGCTACAGCCCAGTGAATGGCAAGGAGCTTATTGACTTTGCGCGTTCCTTCACGCCCTTCACTCAGTAGCTATGCGCATTCG
>CAIPSZ010000134.1 GCA_903867845.1 Candidatus Kerfeldbacteria bacterium
ACAGAAAAACTCAA
Organism: Candidatus Kerfeldbacteria bacterium; assembly: GCA_903867845.1. Taxonomy (GTDB): domain Bacteria; phylum Patescibacteriota; class Patescibacteriia; order PEXW01; family PEXW01; genus CAIPSZ01. Next base: position 15 of record CAIPSZ010000134.1, read on the forward strand.
ACCCGAATTAAAACATTATATTTACAAAATCGGTAAATATAAAAATTTATTCATACAAAAACCTGAACGGTTTGTTAATCACTCTAGCAGGATGGCGATACGCGGTCAAGAAAAACCCACCCCCGGGTCAGGAGAACCCAGGGGTGGTACAACGAGCGTTCGGTGTTTACGGCGTAACCGTACTCCTGCCGAAGACTCTGGGGTACAGCACAAGTAGCGTGCCGCCAGCGAGGAGTGTGAATACACCCAGCATGAGCAGGCTTGCGGGCAAGCTGAATACCTTGAGGACGAGGCCGAAAATCCCCAGGAGCACAACTTGCCCGAAGCCATCGACGGCAGACTGCACGGACGCGACCGTGGCGCGGTTCTCGGAGTCCAGGTGGTCGTGCAGGAACTGGCCCATGAATGGCTTGATGTACCCACGGACGACGTTCTGCGCAAGCGCCAGTATGACCATCGGCTGGGCAATGACGAACGCCATCGCTAGGATTGAGAGTCCCGTCAGCGCCACCATGCCCAGGATGCTCACCCGCGCTGGAATGCGCTTTGCGAGCCATCCTGCACTCCCACTGAATACGCCAGCGACCACGTTGAGCCCGAAGAACACCCAGCCGTAGAGCACCAGTGGCAAGTGCACGAGCTCGAAGTACGGGTTGTAGGTGAAGAACCACACCTTGCCGATCACCGAGAGTAGCACGGCGTAGGCAATGATCCACTTCACCTTCCGGTTGTTCGCCACAAACAGGACGGAGAGTTTCATAACATCCCAGTGCTTACCCGCAGGCTTCGTGCGTGGCGGCTCCACCATGGCGGCAACAATGCCGATGACGGCGAGCACGCCGGGCAAACCCAGCAGTACGGGTAGCCGGAGGTTCACTCCCGCCAAGTACCCCACACTCAAGGAGGTAATGGCGATGAGGAAGTACCGGTAAGCAATGGTGCGTCCTTCGAAGCGCTTGAACTCATCCGTACGTCCAGCAACTGCCAGCGTATCGTAGAGCAACGCGCTATCCGCCCCCGACACCAGGGAGTACCCCAGTGCCCACACCAAGTTGGATACCCACATCCACACGGGCCCACTCCCAATGCCGAAGAGCAAGCAGTCCAGCGCCAGCAAGCACATGCCAACGAGCATGGCGCGTTTCCTGCCGAGCCGGTCGGCAATGGCACCGCCGGGAATCTGCAGGAGCATGACGATGATGACCACGACCGATTCCATCACGTAGATCTGCGACAGGCTCATGCGCCCAACGGATAGAATGTAGGTGATGAGCACCGGTCCCCAGAAGAGCGGCTCGCGCAAGGCTTGGAACCACGCGTAGAGCCGCAAGTTCCGTAATACGAATTTCTGTTCCATAGAATATTCTCCTTTCAAAGGTCAATCGAAAAATCTCGGCCTCTGCGTAGCCGAGATTAATGATTGAAGAAAGGTTGAACCCTTAGATCACACTATCCCAACTAGGCGCAGGCAAAGCATTCGCGGCCGCATCGGTGCGCGGCATGGCAAAACCGACCGTAATGGTTGCGGTTTTTTGCGAGAGCCAGTTGTGGAGTTGGTAGTTCATAATTTCCAATTACAAACTAGCATACGCTGGTAGGCGTACGTCGTCAAGGCCTTACTTGTTCCCCTAGATTGCTTTCAGCAGCTTCATCCGTGTAATGAATGTTACCGGGATGAGCCCGGCGACAATTGCCACGATGATAATGGATACGATGCGAGCGGAGAAGTCGGCTGCATCCGGTGCCAGCGTAATTTGCCCAATGGGTAGGGTGAATGGGTGCGCTTGGAAGTACGGGACGATCGCCGCGTAGAATAGTGCGAGCCCGACGATGACCCCAGAGACTGCATACAGGATGGTCTGCAGCACGTACTGGCTGCGAATGATGAACGGCGACACGCCGATGGCACGCAGGATGCCAATCTGCTGCCGCCGGTTGACGATGTCGATGTACACCACAATGAAAATGGTCACCGCCGCAATCAGCACGGCAACGAACGAGAGCAAGACGTTCACGCTCACAAAGCTATCCGTGACGGTCTTCATGAGGCCGGCGGCGTCATTCCAGGGATGGACTTGCACGTTCAGGTTTGCCCCCACCAGATGCGCTTGCACTGCACTCACGTCACTCCCCGTTGCCGTGCGCGTCAGAATCATCGTGGCCTGCGATGCAAGCTTGGGCATGAAGCTCTGCAGCGCAGCGTACGAGATGAACGCTCGCTGGTCGGCGTTGATGAAGTGCGAGTTGATGATCCCGCGCACGGTGAGTACCTTGGACATCGCACCAGAGGTGAGCGTGACCTGGTCCCCCACCTTGGCACCCTTCAAGGAGAAGGTATTGAGCTCCACGCCATCACCGCCCGCCACTTGCCGACCGAGCAGAATGCCATCAGCGTCGTCGTCAGCAAGGTAAGTGCCGCTCGCTACGGTGGTGCTGAGGTTAATCGAACCTGCCATTTCACTTGGCGTGATGGCGAAGATGGACCAACTCCCTTTCACGTTCTGGAATTGCAAGTTCCCGGGCACGACCATCTCGGCGGCGGCATTGCGAACCCCGCTTGTTGCGCGAACCGCCGTGAGCAAGCTCGGCACATCAGTGAAGGTATCGCTGCCAGTGTTCGGCGTCAGGAAGAGGTCGCTCGTCGTCGTGTCCACGATCTGCCGATTCGCCCCCGTAATGATGCCGTTGAATAGTGACGCAATGAAGATGAGGTTGATGAACGCCACGGCCATCATGAAGATAGTCAGGCTCAAGGTCCACTTGTTGCCGCTGCGCAAGTTACGGGAGAGGAGGAAGAATGGGACGCCGAGGCGACGGTTCATACGACTTTGCCGTCAGAAAGGGTGAGGATGCGATTCGCATACGTCTGCTCGTCCGGTTCGTGCGTGATCATGACAATGGTATGGCCTTCGCGGTTGAGTTGTGCGAAGAGCTCCAGCACATCACGCGCGGCAACGGTGTCGAGGTTCGCCGTCGGCTCGTCGGCGAAGATGACTTCGGGATCGTTGATGAGCGCGCGCGCGATTGCCACCTTCTGCTGCTCACCACCCGAGAGCTGACGAGGTAAGTTCTTCAGTTTCTTTCCTAGACCTACCTTTTGTAAAATTGCGATTGCCCGAGGCCGACACACTCTTGCCGGCTCTTGCATGAGCGCGGGGAGCATGACGTTCTCCACTGCCGTGAGCTCGGCGATGAGCGCGTACTCCTGGAAGATGTAGCCAATGTGCTGTAAGCGTATCTGCGTGCGCTGGCGTTCTTTCAGTGCAGTCACTTCCTTCCCCAAGAGCGTAATGGTTCCCTGATCTGGCCGATCCAGCAAGCCAATTTGCCGCAGGAGCGTAGACTTCCCCGACCCGTTCCGACCGGTGATGACCAAAAAATCTTTGGGCTGGACGGCAACCGAAACATCCCGCAGCGCTGGCACGCGTACGTCGCCCAAGTGGTACGTCTTGGAAATTTTGGTAACCGCGATAATGGGTTTCGATGGCATAACTCCTTCTAGTGTACGGGAGTTAGGGAAAAAGAAAAGGCACTCGCTTCGCGCAAGTGCCTTACCATTTCCATTGAGCGCTCATACCGACTCCACTCGAACACCGTCGAAGCGCTTCCCTTTCAACCAGGCAAACCAGCCTCGTGATGGTTTCCAAATGACTACCAAATTCCCACGCTTGTCATCTGCCCCGGTAAGGCAGTACAGGGTAATCTTGCCCTGCCGTGGACTACCGGATGAGTACCGGACGTACGTGTGAATCGGATTTGGGCTTTCCGATGGCAGGCGGATGGTTATGGGATCGCCAATGGTAGGAATGTACGTGAGCCCGAGCGCGGTGAACAGTGCATTCGTGCGCATATGCTCTCCTTGTGTTTGTGTGTGCTCCGAGCCTACCACACGCTAAGGAAAAGGAAAGCCCGCGTAGTGAGCGGGCTTTTGGTAAAACGATATTCTACAGAGAGACCTTCTCTACGTGTACGGTAGAATCCAGAAGCGAGGCTATGTAGCCGTGAAATGCCAACTTCGGGAAACGTTCTACAATCAATTCCCGAACTGCCTGTACGTCGGCGATGTGTTTCGCACGTTCGGCTTGGTCATCGGCAAAGGCCGTTCGCCCACCGTACGCCCCGCAGTCAATGTGGTTGATGACGTGGATTTCGGTAATGCCATGGAGCTTCTGGGAGAGTTCCACCTGGAGCAGGGCAAATTCCTTACTCGTATCATCCAGGAAGGCTTTGCCAGCGCCAGCCCAGCCCACAATATCTGCGTCCCCAGCCAAGCCCTGGTCAGCAACGTACTGGGCTAAACCTTTGGCAAAACGGAAGTCCATGCAGTGAACGACAATGGCGCGGCAGGTATGGGGCATAACGGTAAGGGTTGTGCGAGATTCCTACTGTACCAAAACTTCAGGAATTGAAAAAGGACTGACACAATTGTCAGCCCCAACGCTTGAAAGAACTTCACTTACGCTTCCATTGCAAGGAGGAGCGATTCACTTTGCTTTGTGCAGTGGTAGGTTCGTACAACCTTCTTCGTCACGTCCTCTTCGAAGGGCGTAAAGTCGATGGTGTACATCACCACAACACGGCTCTCAGCAATGCTAAGGTACGCCCCTATGTGCCACGCCGCCTTGATACTTTCGAGGAGCACCTGACGCGCTGAAAGGTTGAACAGCCCTGCCACGCCACAGTTACTGTGGGCCATGACAATGATCTTCTTCCCTTTCTCGAGCTTCATAGACATTTTCATCTGGTACAACGTACCAAAACCGTAAATGTCATAGAAGCTCTTGTGTAGCTCTTCGTCTCGGCACGGCGTGTCCGGATGCAGCACTATCGCCCCCCCATTACACGGATGGATGTGCGTCTTCGGAACGAGCTTCCACATGTGTTTTAGCTTGTTCTCGCAGTACGTACTATCGGAACAGAAGTTCACGATGATCTTCTGCCCCGTTCCGTCTTGCAACAGATTGCGTTCAAGCGGAGCGAGAACCGTCTGGCTTTTCGGCCTTCCGGACTTCGGAATGATGAGCTGGAAAAAATCCAGATCCCTCTGGATGAGTTCGCGATTCGGTGAACTCACGTGTACCTCCGAGTTGTTAGATGTTCAATCCATTACCAGAATGGCTAAGGATAGCCGAAAACCTTAGATTTGTCAAGACATTAGCAAAACGCACCCGGAGGTTCCCATCCATGGGTGCGTTGCAAAGAGTGAGGCAATCCATGCCTACTGCGGGCAGCTCGATACGTACGCCCAGAGCGCCAGAGCGAGCAGAATCACGATACCGCCGAGTCCAAAGTGTACGGAGTGCGGCTTGTCATTAGACTCCAGATCGGAGTTATTGTGATTGTTCAGGTGGTGGAATTTATCCACGCATACCTCCCTGTTTGTTGTCCCTCTTCATTAAGGAACCAAACAGGCTACGTCAAAACCGCCACTTTGTCAAGGGGTAGCGCGCGGGGTGCTTAGTCCCGAAACAGAATGCTCTCTTTAGAGAAAATCTTACTCGCTGCAATGAGTGCAATTGTTGCGTACACGACGAGCGAGCCCAGGGTGACGGCAATTTTTGCCACATCGTACGTCCCCACTAGTGCGTCCTTCATCACGAACGTGGCGTTCACCCCCGGGATGAGAAACATGACGAGCGTCGGCTTCAAGCCGGGGATTTGCGCGAAGATGGCCACGGGCAGGATGGCGAGTAAGTAGAACGGGCTAATGTAGTTCACCGCCTCCTTGTAACTCTTGGCAAAAATCGCAATGGAGAGCAAGAGCCCCGCGAACATCACGGACAGAATTACACCAATGACCAGCATGATGATGAGCGTGGGCACGGTGAGGTTAATGGTGAGCGTGTTCGATTGAAAGGTGATGGGGAAAGCGTGGAACGCAATGGTGAGCGAGGTGAGTGACAAAACGATGGACGCGCTCGCGGTGGCAGCAACGGCAAAGTATTTGCCCATGACCAGCTTGAGCCGGGAAATTGGCGCGAGCATGAGTGCTTCCAAGGTTTTGCGTTCCTTCTCCCCGGCAGACACGTCTATGGCAATGTACATGCCGCCCACAATGGCAAAGAGCACGATGAACATGGGTAAGAGTAAACCCGCAATGAACCCACTACGCTCCTGCGCCGTAGAGAGGTCCACCATTGATGGCACGACGGCGACGAGTGTGGCGGGATTAATTCCCTTCTGCTGGAGCGCGGCTTGAACCCGCAACTGGTTGAACGCGGCGAGTGCTGCCTGGACTTTTACCAGTGCGGTTGAAGAGTCCACGTTCGTACTCTTCTCTTGCACCTGAATATCTGCTGGCGCGCCAGCCTTGAGTTCTGCTTCAAAATTCGCAGGAACTTGCAGCGCGACGTTGATGGTCCCGGCATCAATAGCAGCCTTCACATCGGTTACGTCCTTCACCTGGAAGTTCGGCTGAGTTTTAAGGAAGTCCACCAGCGACGGCGCGTTTCCTGGCTCCAGCACGGCAACGAGCGCAGGTTTAGCTTCGGTCTTCTTCTCCTGGTACACCTGGAACTTCAAACTCCCTACCAGAATTGCGGGCATGAGGAAGATAGGCATGAGCACGGCCGTGGCCAGTGTGCG
>CAIPSZ010000135.1 GCA_903867845.1 Candidatus Kerfeldbacteria bacterium
AATTAGAGGTGAGAACATGCTGTAGTGATCTTTCTTGACATGGGAGGACAACGTGTTTGTCCTCCTCCATCTCGAACGTACGAAGAATTCGCACGCTCGTTTGTGGAGTACTTCTCCTCACGCAGGATCAGGAATGTTCCAGAGATTCCCTTGGGTTAACCTAGGGAGGCTTTAGAACCGAGGACCTCTTTCCCCTCACCTTTCCTGGTCCGCCGTGAAGAGAAACATGAACATCACGTTTGGAGGAATACATGAAACGCGTCGTTAGTCTCATTGTTTTTCTGATGAGCGGCTTGCTCACTTACATCGCCCTCGTCTGGCTTCTCGGTTTTCTTCCGAAAATCGATGCCGTACTCATTACGAAGATCCTCATGGTGCACCTCGTGCTCCATGAATTGGGCCACTGGATAGCCATGGAATACTACGGCGTGCCTGCGTCAATCGTTTTCCTGGTTATTGTGGGTGGTGCCAGTCCCTGGCCCAGTAGCCGTAGTCGGTACCGGAGCTTGTCCTGGCACAAACTTTCAGCTATATCCCTTGCCGGGCCAAGTATGAACGTCATTGTCTGCATGGGCGCGGTCATCTTGTACCTCGCTGGGCAGTTGAGCACTTACACAACACTGCTGACGCTTAACGTTGGCGGCTCCTTGCTGGTGTACAACCTGCTCCCGGTGTGGATATTCGATGGTGGCCATTTCGTTGGCTACCTCTTCAACTCGGTTTCGGAAGATCGGGATCGGAAGTACCAGTTAACGATGAGCGCGCTTATCATCGCGACCATACTGGTCGTGAGCGCGCTGTTCTTCCAGGTGTACTTCTTCGCTGCCTGGATGGTTGTGTACGGCCTGCACCACGCTGCCGAACATGACGATCCGCTGGGGTCGACGAGCAAGAAGGCGATGTCTCGTTCCCAGCAGTGGAACTGGGCAGCGTTCTACGTTGCTCTCCTAGCCACAGGGTTTTTCACCCTGGCGGCAACGGCGAAGTACATCATTCCCGCGAAGTAACGCTCCTTGCGAACACCCCAACCATTCTGGTCTGGGGTGTTTTGCTATTCCTTGACATTCCAGCGCGTACGCCCTATACTGCAATGCTAAAACAGTACCTTACCAACACCATCCAGCAACTGGAGCGGTGGCTTATGACACATAGACCAAAGCCGCCGAGTTCGCCCATCTCGCACTAACGCATCAGGATATGATCATCTCCCTGCCGCAAGGCACCGAGGCAATCCTGGTCGGCGCGATCATGGCAACGTTTTCGCTTCGCGCCCCCAAAGGCCGCCGACGTCTCAAACGACGCTCGCTTGGCCTTGTCGGATTCCTCGTGGAATTCCTGTTCTTCTGGGGCGGACTTACTCTGGTTCTCTACGGTGTTGCGCAAAAGTTGAAGTAGGCCCCACCCCTTGGCTTCGGTCAAGGGGTTTTTTCATGCTAAAAGTATTGACGCAGGGTACGAAAAACGCTACCTTCCTCGTGCGTGGCGCCATCGTCTAGCGGCTAGGACACTTGGTTCTCATCCAAGAAACAGGGGTTCGATTCCCCTTGGCGCTACCAGTTCGTTTCGCACTCCGCCCTGCGTGAGCGCGCTTGCGCTTGCTCACTCCGGACTGCGCGCGAAGCCTCACGTGACCCCGCAAAGTCGTGCTCACTTCGTTCCGCGCCAACTTTGCGGGGAATAATTTAGGGAATCGAACGGGTGCGACCCATCGGGAGCACCCCGGGCCGAAGGCCGATTCCCCTTGGCGCTACCAGTTCGTTTCGCACTCCGCCCTGCGTGAGCGCGCTTGCGCTTGCTCACTTCGGACTTCGTACGAAGCCTCACTCATCCACTCGCACGCGTACTCGTCGCTACGCTCCTGCGTGCCACATGCGAGTGGTTTTTAAAATCGAACGGGTGCAAATTAGAGTCGCGCCGCAAGTTCAACGAGCCGGCACGAGTAGCCCCACTCGTTGTCGTACCAAGCCATGACGCGGACCAGGTTGCCATTCACCTGGGTGGACAAGCCGTCCACGATAGCAGAGTGCGGGTTGTCGACAATGTCCGACGACACTAGAGGTTCTAGGGAGAATTCCATGATATTCTTCAACGTGGTCTTCGCAGCTTTCTGCAAGGCTGCGTTCACTTCTGCCGCATCCTTTGGCGCGCGCTTGGCGAGGAACACGAAGTCCGTCAGCGAACCGCACGGCGTTGGTACCCGAACGCTCACCCCTTCCATTTTATCCTTGAGGGACGGTAAGGTTTTTGCCACCGCTTTCGTCGCACCCGTCGTCGTGGGAATGATATTGATAGCTGCCGCACGGGCTCGTCGCAGGTCTTTGTGTGGCAGGTCCAGGATGCGCTGGTCGTTGGTGTAGGAGTGGATGGTGTTCATCATTCCCCGCTCTATGCCAAAGGTCTGCTCCATGACCATGGCCACTGGCGAGAGCGAGTTCGTGGTGCAAGAAGCGTTGGAGACAATTTCCGGCTTCTTCTTCAGCTCCCCATCATTCACGCCGAGGACAATCGTGGCATCAACGTCAGAAGCCGGTGCGGAGATAATAACTTTCTTTGCCCCGGCTTTCAGGTGCTGCGCCGCTTCCTCACGCTTCGTAAAACGGCCCGTGCACTCTAGGACAACATCAACTTTGAGTTTTGCCCACGGCAACTTGGTTGGGTCTTTTTCTGCCAGCACTTGCATGGCGTGCTTGCCAACGATGATGCTATTCCCTTTCACGTTTACCTCGCCTTCAAAAATACCGTGAACGGAGTCATACTTGAGCAAGTGTGCGTTCGTTGCCGCATCGGTAAGATCATTCACGGCGACGAATTGGAGCTTAGGATTTTTCCAACCCGCGCGGACGGCCATGCGACCGATGCGACCAAACCCGTTTATTGCAATGCGTGTTGCCATAGGATGACGTGAGATTACGAAGTGAGGTTAGCTTTACCAGTACTCCCTAGCGCACGGAGCTTGGCGGCGACCAAATCGGTGACGGCCTGCATGCTGGGCGTGAATATCGTCCGCGGGTCGTACGCATCAGCATCGGTGGTGAGCGTATGGCGGAGCGCGCCGACGAAGGCTAGCTTCAATTCCGTGTTCATGTTGACAATGCGAATGCCATGCGTGATTGCTTCTTGCAACGCGCTGACACTCACTCCCGATGCGCCGTGCAGGACGAGTGGGGTATTTGGAATTGCTTCACGAATATCATCCAAGCGGTCCAGATCCAGCGAGTGCGTGGAACCCTTCCGCAGTTTTACCACACCATGAATGTTCCCCACCGCAACGGCAAGCGTATCGACGCCGGTTTCTTCAACGAATTTCTTTGCTTCCGTCGGCTTCGTCATGAACGGCTCGCGCTCGGCCAGGGTCATGGCTTCTTCTAAGCCCTTCACCACGCCGAGCTCACCCTGGACCCATACGTCTTTCCGGTGCGCGTAGTCAACCGCTTGCTTGGTGAGGATGATATTCTCCTGCATGGGCATGTCCGAGGCATCGATCATGATCGAGGAAAATCCTGCTTGCACGCAGGCCGCCACGGAGTGGAAGGATTTTCCGTGATCAAGGTGGAGCGCAACGGGAATGTTGCCAGCACTATCCCGCGCGACGTGCTCCACAATGCTGGTAATGACGGGCAGTCCGGCGTACGCAATTGTCGTTTCAGAGACCTGTAAAATGATTGGCGACTTTTCCAGAACCGCCGCGCGTACCACGGCTAGCGTGGTCTCGACGTTATCCACGTTGAACGCGCCCACCGCGTAGTTCCGGGCAATGGCATCGTACACGAGTTCGCGAATGTTCGTGAGCATGACTAGACGAGTTGGGTGACAATTTGGTGAAACGTCTTGGGGTTTAAACTTGCGCCACCAACCAGGACCCCTGTAACGACTTCACCATCAACGAATTTCTTCGCGTTTTGCGGATTAACATTACCGCCAAAGAGAATGGGCACGCTCTCAGCACCGGTGGGCAACTCTTCGCGAAGTGCGTTACGTATGAGGCGAGCCATTGCAATGATGTCTGATGGATTCGGTTCAATTGCTTGATTCGTACTTATCGCCCATACGGGTTCGTACGCAACGTACAGTGCGAGCGATGGAAAAGCACTAAGGAGATCAATGCCTTTGCGTATTTGCTCCATAACTACGACCTCGTGCTGTTGCTGGTGGCGCTGCTCGTAGGTTTCGCCCACGCAGAGCACCGGAACCATGCTGTGCGCAGTTGCTTGCTCAACTTTTCGGCTCACCATTTCGTCAGTTTCGTGAAAGAATTTTCGGCGTTCGGAATGGCCGCAGAGGACCAGCCGGCAACCAAGGTTACTTAGCATCGCCATCGACGTTTCACCGGTAAATGCACCTTGCGTTTCCCAGTGTGCGTTCTGGCCGCCCCATTGAACTGGGGAATTGCTAAACGCACCAGCGACGGCAGGAATGAGCGGTGCCGCTGGGCAGATCGTTACTTCAGCTTTCGTGAGGATATCGGGTTCTGCTAAAAACGTTCGGGCGTAATCCCCAACGTCGCTCGCGGTTAAGTGCATTTTCCAATTCCCAATTATGATGGGCTTCATGCTCTTCAGGATACCGCGCTTCCGCCCTTATCGCAACGCGTCATTGCGTCACCTCGACCCACTGCGTGTTCGCGTACGCCCACTGGAAGAGCGCATCCGCATCGGCGAAGCGATCAGCAGACGTTGGTTCACCAAGGAGGACGAGCAAGAGGGTGTGCCCATCTTTTGCGGTTTGCAGGGCAAGGTTGTACCCCGCTTCTTGCAAGTACCCGGTTTTCCCAGCCATAACCGTGTACCCATCATGACCCAGGAGCTTATCGGTACTAATGATGTGAATTACCTTCCCGCTAGCGGTGAGGTCGTAGGTTGGACGCGTCGTTGCATCGGCAACCAATGGTGAAGTGAACGCGGCGTGCGCCAGGAGCGCCACGTCCCGAGCGGTCGCCGTGTTCTTCGGGTTCAATCCCGATGGCTCCACGAACGTGGCACTCGGTGCGCCGTGGAATGCCGCGTACAAGTTCATGCGATCAACTACGTCTGGTCCAACAATTTTCCCTAGCGCAATAGCCGCATTATTCGCCGAACTAATGAGCGTGGCGTAGAGTAGGTCGTGGTACGTCACCGTGCTCCCACTTGCTACGTTCAACCGGCTCACGGCAGTGCCGGGCTCCACGTTATTCGTTATCCCCTGCACGTTAAAATCTGGCGGGATCGTGTACGTTGCTAGTTCATCTGGCTGCGACTGGAGAAATACCCCAACCGTCACGAGCTTGGTTAAACTCGCAAGTGGCCGGATGACGCTGGGATTACTCTGCCAGAGTGTGTACCCAGTCGATGGATCGATGAGGATGCCAGTAGCAGCTTTCACGTTTGGCGCCGCAATACCAGTGGGAAGTTGGGGTACGGTTACGCGGACAACTTCTGATCCGGCAACAAGTGATTGCACCGTTGGCGCTTGCTTGTGGACGAGTAGGTAGCTGTACGCAAGGCCGATGCAACCGACGACAATACCAGTCACGATGAAGAATACCTGGTACCCCAGGATTCGCCGGAAGTTAGAC
>CAIPSZ010000136.1 GCA_903867845.1 Candidatus Kerfeldbacteria bacterium
CCATTTAAATAATAATCTTCTAGCGAGCAGAGGTCCTATACCCGACCCGTCATCTCTAAGATTTCCAAACCCAATGCCAACACCTCTGACTTCATGCAGAGTTAGTAGCTCAACGGCTTTTTCATTTGCTCGTCCATCGTTAAGTTCTAATAATTCTATAACTTTTGTAAAATATTTCCGCACCTTTATTAACCCTTCCTTAAACTCGGGGACATCTGTGCTAGCCAATAGTAATGGATCAACAAAGTACTGACTATCTGAGCCAACGATGGTATTATACGCACCAACCTTTTCAAATGATTCTGACGTTACATTAAAATACACATTCGCTCGTTTTAATTCCTTAACTTTTGTAGCAACATCATCCATATATTTTTAACCCAATTTCTGCTTAACCAATTTAGCCACATCCTTCGCCGAATCTTTGCTTATTCCGCCAAAACCGGCATTGAATAAACGACCTGGCACCCATATCCCCTTCACACCCTTTGCTAGCAACCTCTTCCACAAATCCCAGTCCTGATACCGCTTCAAGCTCTCATCAAAGCCAATGCACGCTTCACGCCGGAGCAGGGACATGGTGGAAATGTAATTGGCTTTGAGCAAGCGCTCGGGGTCGAAGTCGAACAAGTCAAACGTATGCCAGCCGAACTTGAAGTCAGAGTAGGCGTAGCCAGCTTCGGGGTGCAGAAGCAGAGCGCGGGCCATGCACTCAAGCATGGTTGGCTGCAGCACGACGTCCGCGTCGCAGTAGAGCACAAAGTCCCCTGTTGTTTTGGCAAAGCCGGCGTTGCGCGTGCTAGGTGCACCTTTGTTCTCTTGGCGAATCAAGTGCACGTCAAACTTCTTGGCAATTTCCGAAGTGGCATCTTTGGACCCGTCATCCACGACCACAATTTCTTTGGGCTTTAGGGTTTGGGCTTGCAGGCCATTCAAGGTCGTGGCCAAGGTCTTGGCACTATTGTACGCCGGAATGACCACGCTGATGTTCACCTTTGGCACATTCGTGACCATATCCAGCAGTTCGGCAATGCGCTTGCGTCGGGTTTCCCAGTTGAACGTCTCTTTGGCAAACTTGCAGGCGCGTTCGCTGTAGCGAGTCAGCTTGGTTGAGTCTTTCAGGAACCGCTCAATGGCATGCGCAATTTCGTCTCCTTCCCCGGGTTCCACTAGCTCGCCGGTCAATCCTGGCGCAATGGTCTCGGGTATCCCGCCCGTGTTGCTGCCAATGACGGGCAGGCCATGAGCTTGGGCTTCCACACTGGAGAGGCCAAAGCCTTCCACGTCACCGCGCATACCTTCGAAACTGGGGAAGATGAAGAGGTCGGCGGCCGCGTACGCCACGTTAATATCCTCGACGGCATTGAGGAGATGCACGCGCTGCTCCAGCTTGTGCTTGGCAATGCGCTGGCGGATATTCCCTTCTTCAGCACCTCGGCCGACGATGAGGTAGTGCACATTGGGATACTTTGAGGCGAGCGACGCAAACGCATCAATGGCAATGACGTGGCCTTTGCGCTTGACCAAGCGGCCAACCGAAAGCAGGAACTGCCCGTCCATAGGCAGGCCGAGTTTGAATCGAGCTTCGCTCTTGCTCATCCCCTGCTCTGGCAAGGTTGCGCCGGGTGTCAGAATGACCCGACGACTTTCTGGAACACCCAGGCGCTGCAAATGTGCATTCGTGAACTTGCTGTTCGCAATGACCAAGTCAGCCTTGGGTAAATTTTTCTCCAGCATGCGCTGGCGCAGGCCACCGGCCGTATCGTAGCTGAGGTAGTCCATGCCGTGGGTGATAACCACAACTTTGGTGCCGTAGAGTTTACGGCAGTGCAAGGCCGCCGCAAGGTACGGCGCGTAGTGACCGAGCACAATCACGTCGTACTCGTGCTTCTGGGTGTAGTGCTTGAAGGTTTTGTACGTCCCCAGCCAGCGTGGCCGGAGCTTGCCCGTGAGTAAGGGTGTGCGAATGAGCTTCCATCCGGAAACCACATCCCCACCCGGTTCGGTGAGCACGTCTACTTCCATATCCTTGCGGTCGCCAAATAGCTGCGCCAAGAACTGCTCCACCCCGCCGTGTAGGGGCAGGAACGTGGTAGTAACGAGGAGGACGCGCATAGGCTTAGGTGAGCGAAGGCTTAAGCACGTCTACTAGTTGTTGGTGCACTTGTGTGTTCGAAATTATCGCGCCTTTAATATCCTGATCGTACCGTTGCTCGTTGCCAAAAAGATCAGTGACTTTAGATCGGAAGAGCACACGTCTGA
>CAIPSZ010000137.1 GCA_903867845.1 Candidatus Kerfeldbacteria bacterium
CACCGAGCACTACGCTGTGATCTTCTTCACGGCGGGAATTTTCGCGCTCCTTCAGTACCGCGATCATCCGAAATTATGGAAGGCGGGTACCGCAGGGCTTTATTTTGGCACCGCTCTACTCATGAAGCAGCACGCCGCACTGTTCGCACTATGGGGGTTTGGCTGGCTGCTGTGGTACGCCCGCGCACGCATGTCCCGACGGCATCTCCTCGCGCACGCAGGTACCTTTATTGCGGCGGTACTCGGCCCACTCGCACTCCTCGTGCTGTACGTCTGGGCGCACGGCACACTGTCGACAATGTTCTTCTGGACCTGGACGTACGCAGATGCATACGCGAGCATTACCCCAATAAGTAAAGCATTCCCATCATTTATCATCGGTAGTGCGAGTATTTTCTTCGCATGCTGGGGCGTTATTGCATTTGCTTTTCTGGGTCTCATTTCGCTGTTCCGTGGGCAACAACGAACCGAGCGATGGCTAGTGAGCACTTTTGTCCTCGCTTCACTAGTAGCTGTTTCAATTGGCTTCTACTTCCGCGCGCACTACTTCATCCTTGGGCTCCCCGCACTTTGCATCAGTGCTGGATTTGGCGTCCGTGCGCTATTTCAGTTCTTCAAGCAGTACCATGGTCCACGCGTCTCTGGAATAGTGATCGCATTACTCGTCACCTTTGTACTATTCTGGGTACCCAAGCATGATATTGAAGATTGGTTTCGTTTACATCCTGATACGTACTCCTCTCGCGCGTACCCACTTGAGCAGTTCCCCGCGTACCGCACTTTTGCACGAGATATAACGGCGCACCTTCAAACCAACGACCGCGTTGCAATTTTTGGCTCAGAACCGGAACTCCTCTTCTACACTGGGTTGCATTCGGTTACCGGATACCTCTACGCGTACCCATTCCAAGAGAACCAACCGTACCATACGCGTATGTTCGCCGAGTACATTCGTGAAGTTGAAACTGCTCACCCAGAAGTTCTCATCGTGGTTGCTAATCATAATAGTTGGACCGGTCCAGTGTTGGCTGGATCAGACCCTGTGTGGCAGTGGTTAGCGCGCTACCAACAATCGTACGAACTCGTCGTACGCCATGAGTTCCCGCTTCCTTTGAATCTCACTGACGAAGAGCGCCAGTTACTGCCGAAGGAAGAGTGGGTTGCACTATACCGGCGAAAATCATGAAGACTCTAGTATCTGTATATGAAAGTCCCTGGTTCACTCGTGGCATAGTTATCATTGTCTGCGCAATTTTTCTCGTAAGCGTTTTTGCACGCCTAGGAACGCCGCTCATGTGGAACGACGAAGCAGAAACAGCGATGTACGCAACGAGTATTCTCTCGCACGGCTACCCCAAGGTTCATGATGGGAATAACGTACTCTACGTCTACGACGGGCCTGATCAGCTGCGGGCGTACGACGCACATCTCGATGCCTACCTGAATTCCGGGTGGCTGCAGTTTTACTTTGCTACCCCTGGTGCGTGGGTCGCTCAGCATATTTCAGATCCGACCCTCCGCACAATTATCATGCGATTCCCATTCGCTCTCGCCGCAATTGGCGCGCTTGCGCTCATGGCTTGGACTGTTGCAGCACCGAGACGACGTCGAGGTCTAGTATTCAGCGCATTCATTGGGTTGAGCGCAGTATGCATCCCTCTAGTGTTGCACATGCGGGAAGTTCGGTACTACGCGCTATCCCTCCTTCTCGTTGCGTTTCTTCTTTGGCTTGTAAAGAAATTTCACATGGATGGACTCATGTCCTACCGAAAGTACAAAATACTCCTTTGTATTGCGCTCATTATTCTATTTTTTACTTTTCACCCGCTCTTTTTTGCACTGCTCGCAAGTTTAGCTTTGTACGCAGTACGACATGTTCGATCGCATTGGCGCGCAATTCTTCGAGAAATTATCCCCCTTGCAATTTCACTCGGCCTGTTGATCCCGGCAATGATTTTTTTTCGCACCTTCACATTAAGTCGCAACCTTAACGATACATTTGGTTTCAGCATGCTCGAATACGTGAAGAATTACGGAACCATTCTCATCGACCTTGCGAAGTACACCATGTTCATCCCTGCATTCATGGTTACCGTTGTGACGGCGATTCTTTTTCGGGAGGTCACGTTCGAGCAGCGCACGAGAGTACGATCAAACGTCAATTTCCTCACCTTTCTTTGGCTAGTCACAGTTACCGTTGTGAGCATTGTCAGTGGGACTGCACTCCTGTACCAGCGGTATTATCTCGTGCTCATGCCAATATCAACGCTGCTCTTTATTATTGCTATGAGCACGATTTATGCACTTCTTCCGGCAGTGCTTTCTGTGACTCAGTGGCCGCGACTTTACCGGGGGATTGTCCTTAGCCTTAGCGCAACCGCTCTAATACCCATTGCCCTGAGCTGGCAAGTCATTGTCGGGCACGTTCATGAAATAGTTTACCCATACCAAGGAACTGTTGATGTTACCGTTACGTACATACAATCGCACTATTCCGATCCATCGACGTTGGTCATCGCAACGAATTACGAAGAGCTCTCGTACATGTACTACCTCAAGAGTCACGTAATTATTGGCCAAGTGCTCAACAATCTTACTAATGATGTGAAACTGCAACCGGATATCATCATCCCTCGACTCCTTTGGAAGGTAGCTGGTTTGCCCTACTTAGATGCTTTTCGCAAAGCAGGAACGTACAATACAGTACGTTTTCCAATTCAAGATTTCTATACGAACAACCTGCCAGAATTGCGTCGACCTTTGCTCGTCCACCAGTTCAGCACGCGTCGCGTTGGTAGCAATGCGCCCTTGGTCATGTACGTGCGCTAGAGTTTGTAATACCCCTAGCGGCCGAGGGACCCTTAAAGTAGACTAGACGTATATGTGGAACCTCTCCGCGGTGCGTTCGAAGCACAAAATCATTGCGGTTTTACCTGCGTACGAGGCTGAACGCACCCTCGAACGTACCCTCAATGACATTCCCAGTGACTGGGTCGATGCGGTCATTTTGGTTGACGATGCGAGCCCAGATGGAACGGTCGCAAAGGCAAAGCAGCTCGGCTTGACACCTATTGTCCACGAGCACAACACTGGATACGGCGGAAACCAGAAAACGTGCTATACCGAAGCTTTACGCCAGGGCGCAGACGTGGTTATCATGATTCACCCCGACCACCAGTACGATCCCGTGCTCGTACCGGAAATGGTCCTGCCAATTCTCCGCGGTGAAGCAGAGGTGGTTTTCGGGTCACGCATGCTCTGGCGTGGTGGGGCGAAGCGTGGTGGCATGCCGTGGTGGAAGCGCATCGCGAATTTCTGGCTAACGACCCTTGAGAATGCCGTCTTGGGCCTGCACTTGAGCGAGTACCATTCTGGATTTCGTGCCTACAGCCGGAAGGTGCTGGAGACCGTACCCTTTACAAAAAATAGTAACAACTTCGTCTTCGATACGGAGTTCATTATCCAGCTAAAAGTGCATGGCTTCCGCATTCGTGAGATTCCTATTCCCACGCGGTACTTCAAGGACGCACACACCGTTGGTTTCTTCGCCGGCGTGCACTACGGGTTTGGCATTCTTCGTGCTCTCGTAGAGTACATGGTCAACAACGCACACCTCCGGCGGAGCCCGAAGTTTGCCCGTGATGTCGTGCACCAAGACGTATGAATCGAACGCAACGGATTGTCGTCCTCGGCATTTTTCTTTTAGCCGCACTGCTGCGGTTCACCGCACTGGATCAGTACCCCTACGGTGTGAATCAGGACGAAGCCGAACGAGGGTATGAAGCCTATAGCCTACTGAAAACCGGGCACGACCAGCACGGTCACCCGTGGCCACTGACGCTCGAAGCGTTTAGCGCCCTTCGGGATAACGCGAGTGCAATTTCCGCGTACGCGGCGATTCCTTTTACCGCATGGCTTGGGCCAGGATTGGTTGCCACACGGCTCCCGTCTGCGGTTGCAGGATTGCTCACGGTTCTCTTCACGTACGCGCTGGCGTGGCGATGGTCAAAACGTCGGAGCGTTGCCGCACTCGCGGCGCTCACCCTAGCGGTTTCACCGTGGCACCTGGCCTTGAGCCGGCTTGGCCATGAAAGCGTTTGGGTGCCGTGTCTATTCCTTGCTGGCTTGCTCGCGTTCAGTTACGGTCGTGACCGTCGCTGGGGGTTCCCGGTTGCCGCGGTATTCTGGGCAATTGGGCTCTACGGCTACGCCACGGCAAAGCTCTTCGAGCCCTTGGCACTTGTAAGTCTCGTCATCCTTTTCTGGAACGACATACGTCGTCGACGGGTTTGGGTGAGCGTGGCAGTTGCTGTTGGCCTACTCGTGCTCATTCCCTTCTTCACTCACCACCTGCTCACTACCGTGTTCGGACGCCTCAACGAAGTTGGCGTCGCTACGAGCAGTAGCGGGCCTCTTGGGGGTTTCATTCTGAATATTTTCTACTACCTTTTCCCAAATCTCTGGGTTGGCGGATACCTCGGTACCGGTCCACTGGATTGGATCATTATCCTCTTAGGAATTCCGTTCTTCTTCCTGCTCGCGCGTCCGACTCCAAATATATCACGTCCCCGTTGGGTGTTAAGCTTGCTTCTCCTTGCTGCAATTATCGTACCGTCGCTCACTATTCAGAACCCAAATGCACTTAGAGCGAGCGGTCTCATTGGCTTGTACTGCATTGCGGGGGCGTGGGGATTGGTTGCGGCGTGGGACATGGTGAAAAGTCGCATTTCGCGCAATGCGCGCATGCTCATTGTAGCTATAGTACTTTTTGCAAGTAGCGCTATTGGCATTCGTGCGTTCTTCTTTCCTTCGTACACGTGGAGCGGCGCATATCCCCACAGGCAAATACATTTTTCTTGGAAGTCATAAATTGCGCATCAGTTTTAACAGTACCTCGCTGGTCTAAATCAAGATCAAGCTCCTGAATTAATCCTTTTTTCTCAGGATGCAAGAAACCCAAAGCCAGAATTACCAAATCCGCTTCAATTTCAAAGTCAGAACTGGTTATCTCCTGCATAAGCGGACAACCCTGGGCATCTTTTTTAAACTCTACCCGCACGCAGGAAAGCTTGGTTAATTTTGAACCTAAACCAACAAACTTCTTAGTTAATATTGAC
>CAIPSZ010000138.1 GCA_903867845.1 Candidatus Kerfeldbacteria bacterium
ACATCCAGAATGGCCAAGTGCAGCTCGGCATTAGTGCCCCGCCAAAGGTCACCATTCATCGCGAGGAAATCTATATAAAAATCCAGGAGGAAAACCGCAAAGTCAGTAGGTCCATGAAGGGTGACCTCCGCAACGTCGTGAGCGCCATCAAAGACAAAATCAAAGGCGGCAGAGGCTCAGCCTAACCTAAAGCACCTATGAAGAAGGCCACGCAACTGCGGGGCCTTTTCTTTTACTGCTATGGATTACACGAGAACTGGCTTGAGGTACTGGCCAGTGTAACTCGCCTTCACCTTGGCCACGTCGCGTGGTCGGCCTTCAGCCACGAGCTTGCCCCCTTTGTCTCCCCCGCCTGGTCCCAGGTCAACAATCCAATCGGCGCTTTTGATGACGTCTAAGTTGTGTTCGATAACGAGGACACTGTTGCCCTTGTCCACCAACTGCGAGAGCACGCCGAGCAAGCGCTTCACGTCATCCACGTGCAAGCCAGTCGTCGGTTCATCCAGGATGTAGAGGGTGCGACCAGTGGCGCGGCGGGATAATTCGGTGGCCAGCTTCACGCGTTGCGCTTCACCACCGGAGAGCGTCGTGGCACTCTGACCAAGGTGGATGTACCCCAGGCCCACGTCCATGAGCGTCTGGAGTTTTGCTTTAATGGCGGGAATGTGGCGGAAGAACTCCAGCGCTTCTTCCACGGTCATGTCCAGCACGTCGGCAATGTTCTTGCCTTTGTAGAGGACTTCCAACACTTGCGGATTGTAGCGGCGGCCATGGCACTCCTCGCACTCCACGTACACATCGGGGAGGAAGTGCATTTCAATACGCACCAAGCCGTCGCCTTCACACGCCTCGCAGCGACCACCCGGTACGTTGAAGCTGAATCGGCCCGGACCAAAGCCCCGTTGCTTCGCTTCCGGCATTTGCGTGAACAAATCACGGATAGGGGTAAACACGCCAGTGTATGTGGCAGGATTGGAACGCGGGGTGCGCCCGATTGGCGACTGGTCAATGGTAATGACTTTGTCTAAGTGCTCCATGCCATCAATGCGGTCGTGCTTGCCCGGCAGTTCTTTGGCGTTGTAAAACTCCTGCGCCAAGGCACGGGAGAGAATGTCGGTGATGAGCGTGGACTTCCCTGAGCCGGATACACCGGTCACGCAGACCAGCATGCCGAGCGGCAGCTTGACCGTGAGATTTTGTAAATTGAATTCCTTCGCACCTTTAATTACCAAGGCTTTGCCATTCCCCTTTCGGCCATGCTTGGGGATTGGAATACTCTTCTTCCCTGAAAGGTACTGGCCCGTGAGCGACTTTGGATTACGTGCGAGCTCTTTGGGCGTGCCTTGCGCCACGACCAAGCCGCCGTGCTCACCCGCACCCGGACCAATGTCCACCACGTGGTCAGCTTCGCGAATGGTCTCTTCATCGTGCTCCACGACGAGCACGGTATTGCCGAGGTCGCGGAGCGTCTTCAGCGTCTGGATGAGCTTGGCATTATCCCGCTGGTGCAGGCCAATGGACGGCTCGTCCAGAATGTACAGCACGCCGACCAGGGACGAGCCAATTTGCGTAGCCAAGCTGATGCGCTGCGACTCACCACCCGAAAGCGTTGATGCCGCGCGGTCCAACGTGAGGTAGTCCAAGCCAACATTCTGCAGGAAGCCAAGTCGCGCGCGGATTTCTTTCAGGATCTGCTTGGCGATGGTGGCTTCGCGGTCAGTCATGGCCTTGGGCTTGGCCAGCTGGTTGAAGAAATCATTGGCCTTTTCCACCGTAAATGACGTGACATCGGCAATGCTCTTGCCTGCCACGGTCACGCCGAGCACCTCGGGTTTCAGGCGCTTGCCCTTGCACGTCGGGCAGGGCCACACGCGCATGTACCGTTCAATTTCCGTGCGGATATAGTCGGAGTCCGTTTCCTTGTACCGTCGCATGAGATTCTGGATAACGCCTTCGTAGCTGGTCATGAACGCGCGCACTTTGCCAGCACCAGAGTTGTTGTTCACGTCGTACTCCTTTTCTCCAGTGCCAAAGAGCACGGCGTCGACTGCTTTCTTGGGCATGTTCTTCACTGGCGTGCGCAGCGAGAACTTCATCTCCCGAGCAACCGCCTCCACCACGCGCATGTACCACGTCTGGTTGGACGCACTACGTGACCACGGCCGGATTGCGCCCTCGGCAATGGAAAGTTTGGGATTTGGGATGACGAGTGCGGGATCAATTTCTAATTTCGTACCCAAACCTGTGCAGTCGGGGCACGCGCCGTGCGGGTTGTTGAACGAGAAGTTGCGCGGCTCAATGGGTGGCAAGCTGGTGCCATCGTGGGCGCAGGCGTACTGCAAGCTGAACAAGGTATCGCTTCCTTTGACTTTGGCATTTCCGCCGGAGGCGGATCC
>CAIPSZ010000139.1 GCA_903867845.1 Candidatus Kerfeldbacteria bacterium
CAGTCTTGTCCGGCATGTACATGTAGCCCATGAAGATGTGGCGGCCGCGGTAGCAGAGCTCCTTGGTGGCCGGGTCGATGCGCGTCTCCGTCCCGTACATCGGCTGGCCGCACGCGCCAATCTTCCAGCACCCGGGGTACGACACGGTGTGCGGGCCCGTGCACTCGGACTGTCCGAACACTTCGTACACCGGGATGTCCAAGGACGCAAAGTAGTTGAGCGTATCGACGGAGATGGGCGCGGCGGCCGTGAAGCACGCCTTGGCTTGGTCCAAGCCCAGCGCCGCCTTGACGTTCTGAAACACAATCTTGCTCGCGCACGCGTACCCACACGGCGCACCGCCGTCGTTGCCGTACTGCGCCCGGCGGCTATGCTCCGTGCCGATGGATTTGGCCCACGCCGCAACCATTTTTTTCACCGCGCTGCCGGACCGCCCCACCTGCACCATCTTCTCCTGGATTTTTTCCCACACCCGCGGCACGCCAAAGAAAAACGTTGGCCGGACGTCCTTCATCGTCACGGTCAACGACCCTTTCAACGCATCTGGCTGGCAGAAGTACGTGGTCGCGCCCAACGCCATGGGCACGTGGAGGTCGATGATCTGCGCGGCGATGTGCGAGAGCGGGAGGAAGGTGCACACGCGGTCCTCATGCCCCAGGTCGATGTAGTTGTCCTTGAGGTTCTTGGCCGTCCACGTGCAGTTGTCGTGGCTAATCATCACGGCCTTGGGCGGGCCCGTCGTACCAGACGTGTAGATAAGCGTGGAGCAATGGCCAGGCAGGACCGTGTCCAACCGTGCGTCGAGCGCCGCGTCCGTCACACTGCTGTTGCTGCCCATGGCCATGAAATCCTTCCACAGATACACGGGCGCCGGACACCGCGACGCCAATGCCGCGTCCAACGCCAGCTCATTCCACACCACCAATGCCTTGAGCAACGGCAAGCTACCCTTGGGCATTGACGCGTACTTGGCCAGCTGCTTGTGGTCCTCCACCACCACCACGGCGGCCTTGCTGTGCTGGGAAATGTACATGCACGCTTCCGCCGTGTTAGTCGCGTAGATGCCCGCGCAAATGCCGCCGGCCATGATCGCTCCCATGTTTGCAAGGAACCATTCCGGAGAGTTGAACCCGAGCACGTTGACGATGCCAAACTTGTCCACCTTGAGCGCGTGCAACGCCTTGGCAAACACACGGGACTCGGCCCAGTACTGGTTCCACGTCCAAAACTGCCACTCGCTGGGGATCACTCCGTTCACCGGGCGCTTCAATGCCAACGCTGTGCGGTTCCCGTGTCGGGCGCACGTGTCCCGGAAAACTTCAATACACGTCTTCGGCAGGTATGCCCCTTCGCCGCTGGAATCCAGCTTGGGCGGCAAGTACCCGCTGGGCTCAGTAACCCAATGTTTTCCGCTCGTTGCCATGATACCTGTAACTCAGCTAGACCTACCGGCACCGCAATGCAGGATAGGACGCTTCCTCAACAGGAGGGAGACAGCGGAACCGGGCCCAAAAACGTCACACTGGGTTCGGTTAGGCGTGTCTGGATTGGAGCACTTGCGATTCTCCAGTAATGACAATGTTTGGTATTCAAATAAC
>CAIPSZ010000140.1 GCA_903867845.1 Candidatus Kerfeldbacteria bacterium
CGTTGCTGGTAATCACCGGCACGCCTAAGGCCATGGCTTCCAGAATCGGCAGACCAAAGCCTTCATAGAAACTCGGGAACACAAAGGCACTGCTGTGCGTGAGCAGGTCAATTTTCTCGTTGTGCGTGAGGTAGCCAAGGTAGCGCAGGCTGCGCTTCAAACGGAGTTCATGTAGCTCGTGCATGACCTCTTCGTGGTGGTAGCCTAGCTGACCCGCCAGCACCAATGCGACGTCTGCCAGCTTTGGTTCGGACTTGAGGAGCTGGGCAAATGCGCGCATGAGATTGACAATGTTCTTGCGCGGTTCCAAGGTGCCCACGAAGAACAAGTACCGCTTTGGGAGCTTGAACTTTTCAAACGTTTCATTGACCCGGCGCTTCAGTGGGATCTTCGCCACATCAAAGCCGTGGTGGATGGTGGTAATCTTTTTGGCGGGAATGTTGAAGAGCTGCTTGAGATCATTTGCGGTACTCTCGGAAACGGCAACGAGCGCGTCTGCCTTACGCAAAGTTTGTGGAACGAGTACCGAACGCGAGATGAATGATGACGGAAACCACTCGGGGTGCTTGAAGATGGCCAAGTCGTGGACCGTGTACACGGCTTTCTTCGGGTAGGTCAGCGGAATGGATCCAGCTGGCACGTGCAGCACGTCCAACCCCTCCTTGAGCAGGTACGCGGTAATGAGCATGTGCGAGTACCCAAAGGACAAGTACTTACCGTACTGGGAGAAGGGAAAGCGCTTCAGCCGCACGTTCGGTCGCTCGTAGGACAAGAGATCTCGCGTTCGGTAGTCGAAGTACAGACTGAACTGCACGTCCGGGTACTGGTCTACAAGTGCGGTGACGAGCCCGTCAACATAATGCCCGACGCCGGCACGTTCGCCGGATTCGGGGTTGAGGATAGTTCTGCAGTCAATGCCGATGCGCATAATCGTGGGTGTAGTGAAATACCTTCACCTCGCTCACTACCGTTGTTGAACCAGAGTATACAACGCAAAAGCATCCTCGCCTAGCTCGTGAGGGAATGCCAACTAGGTACTTCTCACCTACTTCCTACCTACGAACATTACTTCAATTGCAAGCCGAAGAGGAGGTCCTTCGATAGTGCTTCAGTTTGCGTTAATACATTTTTCCCGAGCGCTACGTTATTTGCGAAACCTGTAGCCGATTGCGTGTTCCGCTTGAAATCCAGATTGAGGGTAACGGGAATCGTTGCGGTTCCAGCCTGTTTCTGAATGAGGAGCTGGTACTGCTTCTGATTCACCTGATCGGTTATGCGGCTTGGGAGCTTGTACTGCAAGTGCAGTGTCTTTGATTCACCTGGCTCAGTACAAACGAATGCGCCAAACACTGTTTTGTTTAATTCCGTCGTCGTTTCAACGTTTCCTACTTTCTTACTTTTGCCTATACATTCAACCATTGCGCCCTCGGCACTGAGTAGCGTTGATCCTGCCGGGACGTACGTCCGGACGTACGTACGGTAGCGCGTGGTCTTCCACGTAATCGTCCCTTCATTCTTGTAGGTAAAGTACAGGTCGGCGATGAGGTCGTTTCCATTTCGCACTACGTTATACGTCAGCGACCGTTTCACTACCGGATCACTCTTCAAACTCCCGAGGTTTGCATCAATGACCGCCACGTAATCATGGTCAACGTTCTTCATTTCGCCACCAAAATTTTCTTTGAGAATCAAGCTTTGGGTTGTGGCATCATTGAGGTAGAAGAGGATATTTTTTTCATCAATGTTCTGCTTGAAAATCTTCCATAAG
>CAIPSZ010000141.1 GCA_903867845.1 Candidatus Kerfeldbacteria bacterium
CGAAAACACCGAACTCAACACCGTCACCGACGGGACCACGGCCGAGCTCGGGGCGCAGCTGTACCGGCTGGTCTAGTTGCTCGCAGGGAACACAACAACGATCTTGCATCGATACAGCACAGTGTGGAACGGGCTCATTAAAACCCTTCCTCCAACAATCCTGTAGCGTACCGGCGCAAGCCGCTGCCCTCCGGGTAAATACAATCTCCCAAACGCTCTTTGCAAAACCGATGAAGACCACTGATCAAGCCTGGTTGACGATTACCGGTACGGGTTTTCAATCGGGGATGACCGTTACCATAGGCAAGAAGGTGTTTACTAATGTGAGCACAACACCTACCTTGTTCAAGGTACAACTACCCATTGGCACCATGACCGGGGCAAAGTACGACGTCCAGGTGAGTCGAAAAGATGGTGCAACAGTCCGCTTAGCTGGGGTAATCACCGTACGTGGTGCGCCACCAGTTATTACAAAAGTTAATCCAACGTCAATGCGAACTGGCTCTGGCACAGTACAGGTAACTATTTCCGGAAATCAATTCTCATCCCAAGTGATCGTTCGGGTTGGCAACAATCAACCGCTTACGTACGTGAAGCGAACGAAGAACCAAATTGTTGTAAAGGTTTCACAGAAGAATCTCAAACGTGGACAGAAGCTTGGGATTAGCGTTCGGAATCCTGACGATCTAGTTGCTACGGCAACATCGAATCTTATTGTGAAGTAGCTGCTCAAACTCAAGAAGCCCATCTGTAGGTGGGCTTCTTGCATTGACAAAAAGTCATTTTGGCAGTAGGTTTCTGCCACAAAACACACACTTGAAAATTGAAGAAGGGAGCATGGCATGCATGCATTTTGGGAGGCAGATCCTCGCCGGATTTCCATCCAGGAAAACGACAAGCTACTCAACGTTCTCGCGCGGCCATTGACCGACTGCAGGATCTACACGATTACAGATTTGGAGTACCCCCACTTGCTGGGGATGCTCGCCAACGCTCAGTGGCATCCGCGGAGTGTCGCCGTCGCACAGAAAGCGAAGCGTCCACTACGGGAAAGCGACGTTCGCCACATCCTGTACCCTGACCTGTACTGGTTGCTGCGCGGGCTCAACCACGCCGACGCGCACTACACGCACGAAGAACTCCCGCGGCTGCAGGAGGTCATTACCGCGGTTCGGCTTTTGAACAGCACTATTATGATGTTGAGTGTGACGAACGTTCAGGATCTTATTTCCTCAATTGAGTTGCAGGTTGATCAAGCACTTCGCTTGCTCACGGAACGTGTCCGCGTCATCACCAAGGTGGAAGCGCGCGACCAGCTTGTGAAAGTACGACTCGTGTACGATAGCTTGCACCGGGTGAACCCCAGCGCGCTTCTGGCTCGGCTCGTCGCCGCGCTCCTGCGCTTGCTCTACCGCGAGCAGGACATCACCACCATCGAAGGCAAGTTCGCGCTCCGCCAGTGCATCGTGCGCATCATCATTGCCACGCTCGACGCGCAGGTGACAGTAAGCGAGGACTTCCTCACGAAGCTCCTGGCGCACTGGGCAGACATGCTCGCACCGCGACGCACGATGGTCATTGCGCAGCTCCGTGCCTTTGCGGGGGAGTACGCCAAGTACCGCGTCCAGCCGTTCCTGGCAACATTCACCTACGCGAGCGATGAGTTCGCCCGCGCTGCCGATGCGCTGGAGGCAAAAGGGCCGCGTGACGAAGAAGCGCGTGTGCTGCTCCAGACTGCGCTCGCGAGCTTCCAGCTCCGTCAGCTGCGTACGGACATGGAGTACGTGGTAACGCGGGTGAGCGATGCGAAGCACGCCAAGCAGGCGATTGACCTTGTTCCGGTTATCGCGGACATCAACGCGCTCTTCGATCGGCTCCGAGCCATTGACTGTACGAACATGCGCGGGTTTAGCAGCGCAGCAGTTGGCGCCGAACTCCTCACCGCGAATGCATTTTTTGGCCAAACCGTGGACAAACGCCACGCCTTGCACCAAGGGTACGAAGCCCTCCGGCACTGCGCCACCAGTATCTAGTACATTCTCGTTTTCTCGAAGCGGACAGGTCATAAGCCGGTCCGCTTTTTTCTTCCCTTGACCGCAAGTAAAATGGTGGTAGGGTGGAAATTCAAGGAAGAAAACCAAAAATCCCTTCACGGAGGAACCATGCAAGACAGCTCGATTGAATGGACTGACCCGCTCATTACAACCCACCTCACCGCGCACAACCGTCGGGAAGCTGGGCACCTCTGCCGGCTCCTCGCCTGCATTTGTGAGAATTTAGATCCATACAACTTCACCCTCAAAGAAGTGAATGATGGAATCAATGATCGCAGTGGAAAATGCCGCCGGCTCCGCGATGAAGAGCCGAATCACTTTACGGCTCAGCACCTCAAAGATCTTGTGAGCGCAAAGCTCATCATCTCCCTGGATGGTGCGGGAACGCTCAGAATTACGGATGCGGTGAAAACATTGTACGATCCTGCTCCAGATGTCGTGGTAATTAGTGACGATGACACGGTAACCCCGTACAACGGGCCGGTCATCCCACCCCCGCAGGATTCGCTCTTCGATGAAGATGAAGAACTGGGACCAGTAATTTCGTTCCGGGAAGATTCATAATCGAAAGCTGGTATTTACAGGCTCTCCTATGTGGAGAGCCTTTTCTTGTCCAAATGCCCGAAAAACCGTACACTTGGACTACTATGGTTACCATGGAAACCCTGGTTTCGTTCGCCAAGCGCCGCGGATTCATTTTCCCCACAGCCGAAGTCTACGGCGGCTTGGGTGGTTTCTGGGATTTTGGTCCATTGGGCGTGGAGCTGAAGAACAACATCAAGCGGGAATGGTGGAAGCGCTTTGTCCAACAGCGCAGTGACGTGGTGGGCTTGGATTCGGCTATTGTCACGAACCCCAAAGTCTTTGAGAAGAGCGGCCACTTGGTGAACTTCCATGACGCACTTGTGGAGTGCAAGAAGTGCCACCAGCGTTTCAAGGCTGATGATGTTGGAAAGGTCTGCACGAACTGCGGCGGAAAAGAATTTACCAACCCCGCCAACTTCAACCTGATGTTCAAGACGTTCATCGGCTCAACGGAAGAGAGCGTCTCCACGGCGTACCTCCGCCCCGAAACCGCGCAGGGCATTTTCGTGAACTTCCAGAACGTGCAGCAGAGCATGCGCTTGAAGCTGCCGTTTGGCATTGGCCAAATTGGCAAAGCCTTCCGCAACGAGATTACGCCCGGGAACTTCATTTTTCGTTCGCGAGAGTTCGAGCAAATGGAACTTGAGTACTTCTGCAAACCGGGTGAGGATGAAACTTGGTTCCAGTACTGGCGCACAGAATCCATGCAGTGGTTCTTGGACCTGGGCATGAAGCAGGAGAACATCCGCTTCACGGACCAACCAAAGGCCGAACTGGCGCACTACTCCAAAGCAACGACGGATATTGAGTACCACTTCCCATTTGAAAAAGGTTGGTCAGAGCTGATGGGCGTGGCGTAGGGTCGCAGCTTTTATTGGCATCCAAATTGCCTGCTTTGGCCCCGCCCTCA
>CAIPSZ010000142.1 GCA_903867845.1 Candidatus Kerfeldbacteria bacterium
CGGGGGTAGTGAAAGTGACGCCAGCGCATGATCCAACGGACTGGGAACTTGGCCAACACCATAAGATAAAAATTCTCCAAGTCATTGGGGAAGACCATCGCATGACAAAACTTGCCGGAAAGTATGCTGGCATGTTAGTTACGGAAGCGCGTGATGCAATCGTCGCTGATCTTAAAGCCAAGGGTCTACTGGTGAAAATCGAGTCGCATGCTTCAAGTGTTCCTCTTTGTGATCGCTGCGGCACGGTCCTACAACCACTCTTGTCCAAGCAGTGGTTCATGACAATGAAACCTTTGGCTAAGCCAGCCATCGCGGCGGTGAAGTCTGGAAAAATTCAAATCATCCCCAAGCGCTTCGACAAAGTGTACTTCCACTGGATGAACAACATCCGCGACTGGTGCATCTCTCGCCAGCTGTGGTGGGGCCACCAAATTCCGGTGTGGTACTGCGTCAATGAAGCTAAGAAGGGCTGTAAACCAGTCGCATCAGTCACCGAACCAAAACAGTGCGCGACGTGTAAGGGTGTTCACTTCGTGCAGGATCAAGATACTTTAGATACCTGGTTTAGCTCGGGCTTGTGGACCTTCTCCACGCTTGGCTGGCCCAAGGAAACGAAGGACTTAGCGACCTACCACCCCACGAGCGTGATGGAGACGAGCTGGGACATCCTGTTCTTCTGGGTGGCGCGCATGATTATGTTCTCCCTGAAGTTCCGCAAGGAGGTACCGTTCAAGACCGTGTACATCCACGGCTTGGTACTGGATAAGAACGGCAAGAAGATGAGCAAGAGCAAAGGTACGGGCATTGACCCGCTCCCCATGGCTGAGAAGTACGGCACTGATGCTATTCGCTTGTCACTTATTCTTGGCACAGCTCCTGGCCAGGACTTCCGCTTGAGCGAGGAGAAAATTGCCGGCTACCGCAACTTCATCAACAAGCTCTGGAACATTGGCAACTTCGTGGACCGGCAGGAGAGCTCCCACCACCCCGCCCTTCGGGCACCCCTCCTCAGGCAGGAGGGGAGGCGTGCCAAGGTGAAGACCCTCTCGCTAGCGGACAAATGGATTGCGGAGCGGACGGATTGGTTGATTGCCGAAGTGACCAAGAATTTGCAAACCAACAAGCTCTCGGAAGCTGGCCAAGCTCTGTACGACTTTGTGTGGCACGAACTGGCAGACTGGTACGTGGAAATCCAAAAGATCCAGCCAAATACGGCGCAGCTCATCGAGAGCTACGAAACCGTGCTCAAGCTTCTCCACCCGTTTGCGCCGTTCGTAACTGAGGCTCTTTGGGAGAAGCGCCATGGGAAGGCGAACAAGGACATGCTCATGATTCAGGCGTGGCCAAAGGCAAAGTCGCAGAAGAACGTTGCGACGAAGCAGTTTACGAAGCTCCAAAACTTAGTTGTGGCGCTACGTAATGCTAAAGCGTTGCATAAAGTGCCACCTCATGAAAAAGTTCTCTTCTCGGTACGTGGAACCGGGGAGAAAAAAATGCGTGAACAAAAAGACATAGTGGAAATGCTCGCACGGGTAACACTAGGACCAGACGCAAAAGGCCCGGGCAAAGCTGATGGTCATGAGGCTGGGGTGAACTTTTGGATTCGCCTTGCGAAGGCTTCACCGGTAGTATCACAAAAAGAAATTGAGGGTCTCAAGCAGTACATCCAATCACTCGAACACAAGCTCGCCAACGCGAACTTCACGAAGAATGCGCCCGCAGCGGTGGTGGAAGGGGAGCGGAAGAAGCTGGCAGAGGCAAAGTTAAAGCTTAACCAACTCACAAACTAATTATGCGCGACTACTATCGTCGAGGAGATGATCCTGAAAGGCAATTCTTCCGACACCGCGAGACGAGTGGTAACGAGACGTTCGACAAGGAGATTGTGAGCCCGTGGCGCAAGCTTCGCCTGCGCGAGGCATCGTTTGGGAACGGGAAGCCCTACAGCAACGAAGAGGTGGAAGCAGACCTTGCCTACGTGCGCGAGAAAGAAGAGCACCAGTTTACGGGCGAACGCGAGGGGGAAGCTGCCACGCAAATGCACTACGGAACCATGGAGGGTATTGCCTCGTACGATTGGTTTGGACCCGATGCGGAAGTCGTCCCGACGAGCCGCTACGATGACATCCGCAACGGAGTAGACTTTGCCGTCGTCTTCACCGAAGAGGATGCCGAACCGGTCATTCTCGCGGTGGATGCAACCACAACAGAAGATACCGTAACGCTTGGCGGAAAAACCGAACGTGCGCGGGCGGACATTGCATTTGGCAAACTTGCAACCATAAAATATTTCAATACGCCCGGCAAGCTCGATGGGCAAATTCCTAAACCCGGTGAAGTCAGTGTTCCGCGGGTGGTTATTGGCGCCAACGCGGAGAACGCCAACGAGCTCACCAAAACTTTTGCGAGCGCACTTGAAAAGGGTGGCAAGCGCGCACTCGGCGAGCACCGTATCCAGCACGCGCTGCTCATGGAAGCGGAGGGCCAGCTACATGAGCAGCTTGCGGATGCAATTGCCGCCTTGAGCAAACGCTTCGACGTTCGCCACGAACCGCCGAAAATTCTCGAGGTGTTTGGCGCGTGGGAGCGCGAGTTGCCGGAGGACGTTGAAACCACAGGTATTCCAGAAACGGCGTACGAGAAACTCCAGCATCTCTTGGAGAACGATGCCGAGCGATTGTCGCTGGTGAGTGAGTCGTGGGCGAAGAATGTACAAGTGCTCGCCAAGGCGCTGATGAAAGTGGGCGCGGTGCGAAACGAAAAAGGTGCCGGAGAAAATCCAGACACCTTCACAAAAGATCAAACGATTCAAGCACTCAAGCACTCGCGTCGGGCGGCGTAGCCAAGCGCTTCTTGCGCCGGCGTTTGCGTTCCTCGGCAGTAGAATGAAAGTGTACGGTTGAACCAGTGGGGGTAACCACCGGTACAGTTACCTTTTTGGCAGGCACTTTTTTGGTGCCCGCATCCTTGTGGGCCTTTTTTGTATCCTTCATCGGGCACCTCTTTGGTTTGATGTTGTTATACGTCGAAAAGCTGTGGAACCCTACCAAACACAGGGGTTTTTGTCAAGGCTCTTGACTGCTGCACAGAAGGACTATACTTACCCACCGAAACAAGCCCTCAAATTGCTAAAGGAGGTGAGAGCCTTGCAAACGCAAACTTCGGTGACTAAGCAAACCCAGGCCGAGTTCGATGAAAAGCACCAGCTCGCCATGGGTCTGCTGATGGATGTGAAAATCAACACACCAAAAGGTTATGCTTATTTGAAGAGCCGGTTGTTCAAAGGGAAAGCGCAACTGCTTGAAAATGGACGATCGCTAAGTATCATCATCGACGTTGATCCGGAATCAAAAGGAACTTGACCCATGCAACCGCCAAAAAATAGCCGACTACCATGGACTGGTACTCGGCTTTTTATTCCGCGACCTCGAACACTTCGTTGACCGTCGTCACGCCGTCCAGCGCTTTCAGTAATCCATCCTGCACCATGGTTACCATACCTGCCTTCTGCGCGATGATGCGAATGTCGTACTCTGACACTTGGGCGGAGAGAATGATCTTTTCAATCTCACTATTCATGGTGAGCACTTCGTAGATGCCAATGCGCCCCTTGTACCCAATGCCCTGGCACGATTCGCAACCCTTGCCTTTGAAGAACGTGAGCTGGTCCAGGTTTGGCTTCTCTCCACTGGATGAGGGAATCGCCTTCAATGCTTCCAGAACCCGTGTCTTCGTCTCGTCATCCAAGGTCATGGGCTCTTTGCAATCCTGGCAAATGCGGCGCACCAAGCGCTGCGCGATGATGGCGTTCATGGCCGGGGCGAGTAAGTACGGTTTGACACCTAAGGAGAGCAGGCGCGGAATCGCGCCCGCGGCATCATTCGTGTGGAGCGTGGAGAGCATGAGGTGACCGGTGAGCGCGGCGTTCGTGGCAATCTCGGCTGTCTCGCCATCGCGGATTTCCCCAACCATGACCACGTCCGGGTCCTGGCGCAGGATGGAGCGCAAGCCTTTGGCGAAGGAGTAGTCACCGGTCTCGTCAATTTGGCTCTGGTTCACGCCAGCCAGGTGGTACTCAATTGGGTTCTCCAGGGTGATGATGTTCGTGTCTGGCGTGTTCAGCTGCGTGAGGAAGGCGTACAGTGTGGTCGTCTTACCCGAGCCAGTCGGCCCCGTGGTGAGGATCATGCCGTTTGGCCGAATGACCTGCTTCTTGATAAGTGCCAGGGCTTTACCGCGCATGCCCAGGTCATCCAGGCGAAGGCCAACGGAGGAGGACATGAGCAAGCGCATGACTACGCTCTCGCCATAGGCGGTGGGGAGCGTGGACGTACGAACGTCGATAGTGTCATCATCCAAATAGATGGTGAACCGGCCATCCTGCGGGCGAGCGTTAATGTTGAGCTTGAGGTGGGCCAGGAGCTTGATGCGGGAGTTCACCTTCTTCCAGCTGGTGGAGGGGAGACGCGCCACTTCGTGGAGCACGCCGTCAATGCGATACCGAACCTTCACGTCCTTCTCCTCGGCTTCCACGTGGATGTCCGACGCGCGGCTGATGATGGCGCCGGCAATGAGCAGGGTAATGATCTGCGTGAGCGACACCTTGCCGATTTGATCGGCAATGTCTTTGATGGAGTGAATTTCCCGCTGGAAGGTCTTCAGGTCCTCGGCGCTCACCTGGACGCCAGCGGTGAACTTCTTCACCTTTGGTACGGCTGCATAGAGCTTTGCCGCCAGCTCGTAGCTGTGCGGCGAAATGAGGTAGGGCGCCACGTTCGCCTTCAGGTCAGCGGCCAGATTTTCCATGAGCGCCAGCACGTGCTCGTTGGATGGGTCCACCGAGCCAATGCGCAGCTCATTATCCTGGTAGAAGAAGGCGAGCGTCTGCAGTTCCTTACTGACCGCCTCCGGGACGAGCGTGAGTGTTTCGGGACCAATGGGAAAACCTTTGAGGTTGATGTACCCAATGCCAAGTTCCTCCGCGTGACGTTGGACGGATTCCTCCTGCTCTTTCAGTTTAATTTCGGTCATCTTGTCCCGAAACTTTTCCTGCGATTCAGCCGAAGCGACTTGCAAGTGAGGGGTGTCTGCCATGCAGGCAGTATACCACTCACGTACCGCGTTTAGGTATTCGGCATGGCTTTTGCCAGCTGGTCCACACCGACGCGTAGCTGGACTTCCGCATCGGCGATGCTCCCATCTGGCGTGTGCCAGGAGAACGCGTGCGCCATACCCACGGGCTGCTGGCTAGCGTAGATTTTAAGACCGTTCACCGATCGATTGGTTTGAACGAGTACGGTGATCCCACCAGTCGGTGCTTCGTACACAACCGCCATGACCAGCGCGTTCGGCGTGTTCGCCATGAGCTCGTCGAGGACGCCGGGGAGCGCCTCGGGTGTGGCGCCTGCCCGTTCAAAGTCCGCACGGTTCAGCACTGCCCACACCAAGCCTCCGTCATCGGTGGAGCGCAGGCGAGCCAACGCGCGGCCCCAGAGCTTGAGGATCGCAAGCGACTTCATCTGGAAGAGGTGCTTTACAATGTCGTCACGCCGCGCGCCAGCAGCAATGAGCTCGGACGCCATGGTGAGCGCTTTGGGGGTGACCGAAGGATTCTGGAAGCTCTTCGTCTTGGCGATAATACCCGCAAGGAGTGCGGTGGCGACGTCATTCGAGAATGCCTTGCTATCCATGCGCTTCAAAAGGTCCGCGACGATCTCAGCGACGGATGTTGCCACGAGGTCCACCACGTTTACCTGACCGAAGTGTTCGTTGGACGGGCTGTGGTCGATGTTGATGATGGGTGTGGCGTAGAAGAACTCGGCGTTCTTCTCGAAGAGCAGCCCAAGGTGCTCCAGGTCCTGGCAGTCCAAGGTCACCGCGCAGTCGAAGTTCACCGGGGTCGAGCTTGTGGTCACGTCCTTTGCTGCGTACGTACCTGCTTTTGGGGTGAGCAGAATATTGAGCTTGCCATCAACCGTGTCGTACGAGAGTTCAGAAATTGGTGCCTGGCGCGTGTCCACGCTTATCACGAACTTCGCCAAGGACCCTAGATCCGTGGTAATGCCGCCCGCTTTTGGTAAAAATGCGTGCGAGGATGGCACGTCGTTGCTGGCAGCAGCGAGTATTACTTGCTTGCCCTGCTGGCTGAGGGAGAGGTGCAAAGCAACGCCACTCGCCAGCGCGTCGGTGGTGAGCACTTGGGGTAAGCACAGGAGGATGGACTGCGACTTCTTGAGGAGGTCGGCGGCTTGGTGGAGTGGAGAATTTTCCATAAGTTTTGCCCCGACCCTCCATGGGGCAGTACTCGACTGTACACTGCCTGCACGACCGCGTCAACAGTGGTAGACTCTTCCATATGCCAGAATTCACCGTCCACACCCCCGCGGACCTCACGTTAGTTGCCGACGCGCTGCTGGGCATGACCCCAACCATCCTGGCGTGCGTCGGACCGCTTGGTGCCGGTAAGACCACGCTCACCCAGGCCATTGGGAAAGCCTTGGGCGTCCGCGAGCAGGTGACGTCGCCCACCTACGTCCTGCAGCAGGTCTACCGCATTGCTCGCAATCCTGCCTACGACACGCTCGTGCACGTGGACTGCTACCGCATCAAGACCGACCACGAGCTGCCGGCCTTGGACCTGGCGTACTGGGCTGAACGCCCCAAAACGCTCGTCATCATCGAGTGGGCCGACCGCATTCGGAACTACCTCAAACCACTCCACCCGACCTGGGTGACGTTCGTGGTTCGCGGTGAGACACGTGAAATCACCGTGCGGTGATCTTCCGCGTGGCCGCCAGGGTTGGTGCCGTGGGCTCCGGTGACGGAACGCGCTGGGTTTTCTCGCTCACGCTGCTCACGGTGTTGTCGTCCACGGTCATGCGCTCGGCGCTAATGCTCACCACCTGCTGGCTGCCAACCAGGAGTGAACGGCGGGCGAGGGGCGTGCCGCGGCGGACTTCGTACTGGATAATGGTGTGGCCTTCAGGATCGAAGACAAACCCCGCCACGTAGCCAACGGCATCGCCGCTGCGCGTCACGACGGGCAGGTGCTTCAGTTGGTCCCAGGTCATGCGCATGGGCGTGGGTCGCTACTCAACCTTCGGCAGCACAATAGGCTGCTGGCTTTCCTTATCCTTGCGGGGCTTGTGCCAGATGAAGTAGTAGTACTGCTGCGCCACTTGGAATGCGGTCGACACGAACCAGTACATCGCCAGTCCAGCCGGGAACTGCCAGCCGAAGAGCACGGTGATGAGCGGCATGGTGTACATGGTCGTCCGGCTCACCTGCGCGGTCATGTCCTCGTCCTTGGCGCCATCCACCTTGGGCGGGCGCTTGGAGAGCACCATGCGGGACTGCCAGAACTGCGCGGCGCCAGCGAGCACAGCCAGGATGATGTTGTGCTTTGCCGTGAGGTTGAGGAAGCCGAAGGCAATCGTCTTGATCTGGAGGGTTTCGTACGCCACGTGCAGCGGGCCGTAGAGGTGGACGAGCTGGCCAGCGTTCAGGAGATGGGTGACTGGGTCAACGTTGATCCCCGAGAAGAACACGCGGTAGAGGGCGATGAGAATGGGGAGTTGGAGCAAGAGCGGCAAGCACGAGGAGAAGGGGTTCACTTTGTTCTCCTTGTAGAACGCCATGAGCTGGCGGGAGAGCTCTTCCTTGTTGTCCTTGTACTTCGTCTGCAGCTCTTTCATCTTCGGCTGGATTTCCTGCATTTTCTGCTGGCTGTGGATTGCCGAAAGCGAAGGCCAGAACAGGAGGAGCTTGATGAGCAGGGTGAGCAGGATGATAGCCACGCCTAAGTCGTGCCCCGGCACGTACTTGTACAGGAACATCAAGCAGTTGAAGAGTGGGTTGTAGAGGATGACGTAGAAGAGGTTCATGCCGTGGTGTGCGAGTGCTTTATAAGCGGAAATGTGATTTATGCGCCAAGGAAGTAGTGTCACTTTTTCCTTCGGACTCAAAATTTATTGTGTATTGTCCTGCATGCTGGTGGTC
>CAIPSZ010000143.1 GCA_903867845.1 Candidatus Kerfeldbacteria bacterium
CCTTTCTATTCCCGGAGTATTTGGTACTGTGCGCCGATTCAAACGCATAACCGTTGACGCTCTCGATAGCCAGGGTGAACCCGTACGTATCGAAGCGGTTGGTTTCTTTGCTCGTATTATCCAGCACGAAGTTGACCACCTCAACGGCGTGCTCTTCATTGATAAAGTTGTGACGTACACGAAAGGCGAACGTCCAGCACATGGCTAGATCCTGGCGAGTCCTCTTCGCTGGTTCACCGGAGTACGCAGTGCCAACACTGGACGCATTGCTACGGATGCCAGAAATCGAGATTGTGGGTGTGCTTACTCAAAAGCCAAAGCCGCATGGACGCGGTATGCAAGAACATCCAAGCGCAGTTGGCGAGTTTGCGAAAGCGCATAACCTACTTACCCTAACCCCGAACTCACTACGGAACGCTGAGGTGCTTGCGCTACTTCGTGAAACCCAAGCTGATTGCGGTGTCGTTGTAGCGTACGGTAAAATCTTCCCCCAAAACATCCTGGAAATCTTCCCGCACGGTTGGATTAATGCACATGGATCGCTACTCCCGCGCTGGCGAGGGGCATCCCCAATCCAGCACGCAGTACTCGCAGGTGATTCCACGACTGGTGTAACGCTCATGCGCATTGATGCGGGAATGGATACGGGTCCAACCTTTGCCACTGACCGTTTGCGTATTGATGAAAATGAAACCTCGCAAACCCTTGCCAGTAAACTCTCGCAAAGTTCTGCTAGGCTCATTCAATCAGAGCTCATCCCCTACCTCGAGGGGAAGCGTCCGCTTACCCCGCAGCCGGGCGAAGGGATTACCACTGCGCCGCTGATTGCTAAGGGCGATGGTGTATTGGACTTTACCTTGCCAGCAGAAACCCTTGAACGGCAAATACGTGCGTATACTTCTTGGCCTGGAAGTACGTGCACTATCAAAGGTACTACCATAAAAATACTCCAGGCGAGTGTTCAACCTGGAAGTACGGTGCCAGGGACATGTATTCTTTTACCAAATGGTTTTGGTATTGGCACGGCGCAAGCGCTTTTGGTTCCACACAGCCTTCAAGTCGTGGGAAAGAAGGCGATGTCTGCACTCGCCTTTCGTAACGGCTACCCAAAGCTCTTCCAGTAAACTACTGCGCTTCAACACGCACCGTCTGCATGATGTCGCCTTGTCGGAGTTTTTGCACGACATCCATGCCCTCGGTTACGCGACCAAAGAGGTTGTACTGCTTCTGGAGGTTTTTTGTCTGATCGGCAAGCGTGACGAAGAACTGCGAGCCATTGGTATTTGGCCCGCTATTCGCCATAGCAACGGCTCCAGTGGTGTACTCCCCGACAACCGGCTCGTCTGGGAAACTGTACCCCGGCCCGCCGGACCCTGTACCCGTTGGGTCACCACCCTGGATCACAAAGCCATCAACAAAACGATGGAAGGTCAGACCATCGTAAAACTTATTACTCGCAAGGTACACGAAGTTGCTCACTGTTTTCGGGGCTGCATCCGCTAAGAGTTCGAAGGTAAACGTGCCCTTATTTGTTACCACAACTGCTTTTTTGTGCTGAATTTGATCTGCTGAGAGCACGCCAGGGAATGTGTAGGTCATCGTTTTTTCTTTAGTTGCGGAGCTGAGTGTGCCAGTCCAGATTATAAGGCCAGCAGCTACTATTGCGAGAAGCGGAACGCCAATGGCGACGGTTCGCCTGGTTCTTTTGGTCATAATTGAGCTTGAATAAGTTATGGTATACTGCTGTTCAGAAAGGATACTACCATATGCGTAAAATGCTTTCCAGTATTGCCCTTGGGCTTTTCCTCATTGCCCCAGCCGCGCTTGCTCAGACAAATACAGCAGCGGACGTTACCCCACCGACAATTGGCGGCGTGACGGTTTCGGGTGTGACGGGCAGTTCGTCAACGATTTCCTGGTCAACGAATGAAGTTGCTACAAGCTACGTAGATTTTGGACCACTGGACACCTACGGGAACACATTAGGCAATGGTAGTTATGTCATTGCGCATAGCGTCAACTTGCTCGGCCTTACCCCAGCAACGACGTACCACTTCCGTGTCCGTTCAAAGGATGTAGCAGGGAATGAGTCAGTGAGTACTGACACGACATTAACTACCCTAACGGCCACTACGGCGAATACGAATACTACGAATAAGAATGCAAATGCCAATACCAATGCAAACAAGAATACGAATGCAAATAGCAATAAGAACACTAATACGAATACGAATGCAAATAAGAATACGAATACGAATACGAACAAGAATACCAACGCAAACAAAAATACGAATGCAAATGCCAACACGAATACGAATTCTGCAGCAGATACAAATAGCCTCTTTAACCAGAATATCAACGATTCTGCTGCAACAGGTTTAACGAATCAGGCTACGGTAAACGCAGATGTAACGAACTTAAATGCAAATACTTCTACAACAACAACGACGGGTGATGGTCGAACTGGGTTAATTCTCATCGGTGTCGGCATTGTGCTCCTTATCGGTATTATCATCATCGCCTGGCGCAAAGCTCGTCGCGGTGGCCCGAACATCCGGGTCTAAGCCTACTCCGCACAAGTTTCATCGATGACTGCTCCACCAAGGCAGTCATCGTTTGCGTAGAACACAATGGATTGCCCAGGGGTAATTGCCCGTTGTGGTTCGTTAAAGGTTACGCACAGACCTTGTGCGTGTTCATCTACTCTGCATGAGACGAGCGGTTGACGGTAGCGAATGCGGGCTTGGCAGGAAAGTGGCAAAACCGGCGGTCTACCAGCAACCCATGATACCTGACTAGCGTTTAGTGCTGATGCAAAAAGCGTGGTATCCCGGTTCCCTTGTGCAACGATGAGCGTATTATCCTTCAGATTTTTCTTCGCAACAAAGTACGGTACTCCCCCACCCACACCTAAACCATGGCGCTGCCCAATGGTGTAGAAAGGCAAGCCTCGGTGTTCACCAACGTACTCACCAGCCGCAGTTAGTACTTTTCCTGGACGTGCCATTACATGATTCTGGAGAAATTCCGCAACATCAACTTTACCGACAAAGCAAATACCCTGGCTATCTGGTTTATCGGCGACCGGTAACCCTGCCTCACGCGCGAGCTCTCGCACTACAGTTTTTTGCATGTTCCCAATTGGAAAGAGTACATGTGCGAGCTCGCGCTGGGTCAGTTGGTGTAGGAAGTATGTTTGGTCCTTACTCACATCAACTCCAGCCAGTAGGTGGTACGTCCCAGCGCGGTGCTCATTCCGGGCGTAGTGGCCGGTCGCAATTGCCTCAAATCCTTCGGCAAGCGCCCGCTGTAAGAAGACGCCAAATTTTATTTCCCGATTGCACATAATATCAGGGTTTGGCGTTCGGCCATCCTGGTACTCCCGAAAGAAGTACTCCAGCACCCGGTCCGCGTAGGCCTTTTCAAAGTTCCACGATTCCCAAGGAATAGCAAGCACCGCGCACGTTGCAGCGACATCCGCTTGGTCTTGCTCCCAGGGGCATGGGCCAACCGTACCCGTTGGCGGTTCGTAATTTTTCATGAAGACTCCGGTCAGGTCATGACCAGCCTGCTTTAAGAGTAAAGCGCTAACCGCGGAATCGACCCCGCCGGACATGGCAACGAGCAGGCGTGCCATTTACTTCCGTTTGTACACGGTGAGGTTGTTGTGCTGCAGAATTGTGGTAAAACGCATATCATGAGCGAGCGCCTCTGCGGCAATGTGGTTGGAAGACCATTCTGAAGTTCCTGGTTGTGCCATGAGGACAAAGATGTAGTCAGCTTGATCTACGCCAAGGGGAAAACTGTACAGAGTCTGGCGTTCTGCGAGTTGCGCGCCAACGGTATTCGTAGCGCTCACTTTTGCTGAAGCAGGCACTTCCGAAACTGCCTGGTGGATGACGGAAGCCATAGGCGCTTTCCAGAAAGCCCGCATATCAGACTGACGGCTGTACGGAAGTGGGCTGATCATGTACGAAGCTATAGCCGAGCACGTTAAAACTAGTAACGCGATTACCCCGTAGAGACTGCTATGCAATCGTGGCTGGAGTACGCGCTGCCACCACAATCCTGCACGCACCGCCAGTGCTCGTATACCAAATATTGCACTGATAAATGCGAACGCGCCAATGACTACGTAGTAGTGGTACGTAAGCGTGTGCGTCTGCATGCGAAGGTTAAGGAGATTGATGAGGAAATCCGGCCAGTCAACCAAGAGCCACAATGGGCTTGCGAGGACAAGGAATGCAAGGGGCCCGAGCGTTCCTGCGTACACATTCTGCGCTACGTGGCCAAAGAGTTGCGAGAGCACGAGTTTTGGATCGCTGAAGATGCTGTGGAGCACTTGGTGGACCGAAGTCCCGGCATCATCATACTGGGCAAGGTACATACTCGGCGCACCATGCCGTGCTGCGGGCATGACGATGAAGAAGATGATCGCGAAGTACGCAACACTCAAGCCAGCAACGAGGAACATTTTCTTACGCAGGTCTGGGTACTTCCACGCAACGAGAATGCATAGAGTCGTCAGGACAAGGGCAAGTTGCTCTTTGCACAGTACGAAAAGTATCGCCATGACCGCAAACCACCCCCAGCGACGCTTGAGTAGCGCTAGGATAAGCCCGAGAGCAAAGGTTGGTGCCAAGGTAAAAGCGTGAAAATCAAACAGTACGGCGCGTTGGAGTGTTGGGTACATGAGGTACGCAACGCCAAAAGTAACAGCAAGCCATGAATGGTTGAGGACGTTTCGGGCAATTCGGTATACCAACCACCCGCCAAATGCTACGACTACGACTTGGGCAACGAGTAGTGTGTTCGCACTAGAGTATATCCAGAACAACGGTACGAAAAGTACAAGCAGGATATCTGCATGGTAGCCAAGACGTGAAATATTCGTAATGCCGTACGGATCCGTAAATTGAAAGAA
>CAIPSZ010000144.1 GCA_903867845.1 Candidatus Kerfeldbacteria bacterium
AAGGGATAGACGGTGGGAACCGCTGAATACTTTCGGCTGTTCACCTCCATCTCACTAAAGAAGTAGTAGGGCTCCTCGTTTGGCTCCCGTACAACACCCTCCCAGTCAACCAACAATTCGCGCGCATGCAATAAACGCACCCAAGAGCCCAAGGGTGCACGATTCGTGGCGTGGCGTGCTCGTATCACGCCACACACACACACACAACCACCGCAGACCCATGCACCATCAATAAGGAAAGTTGAGCCGAGCCTTACTCGAGCCCTACTAGTATCGCATTCAAAAAAAACAACAACAACTGGAGGCAGCGTGTCACATCTCTACAATTTGTACAAGTGTCAAGTGTTCACACATTGTATCACGGAATCTTACACGATTGACGCGTAATATTGCACTTCTTCGCAAAAAAAAATTCTCCATGGACTGGACGACGATTGAATCGGACCCAGGAGTTTTTTCCGCGTTGGTGCACGATGTTGGTGTAAAGCGAGTAGCGGTAGAGGAGATTTACTCGTTGGACGTGTCTGAGCAGCGCAAGGAACTCAGTTACGGATTGATCTTCTTGTTCAAGTGGAAGACGGAGCTAGAGTCGTCGGATACGCGGCCGGTGTTGGACGCGCATGACTGCCCGGTGTTTTTTGCGCGTCAGATTGTCAATAATGCGTGCGCCACGCAGGCGATTTTGTCGGTTCTCCTCAATGCGGAAGGGTTGGATTTGGGTGAAGCGTTGAACGATTTCAAGGCTTTTACCTGCGAGATTGACAGCGAGAGCAAAGGGATTGCGATTGGCAACTCGGATATGTTGCGGACTGTGCACAACTCGTTTGCACGGCCCGAACCGTTCTTGCACGACGATGTCAAGGTGGCGAGCGACGGCGACGACGTGTACCACTTCATTGCGTACGTGCCCGTGCAAGGCCGTGTGTATGAGCTGGATGGGCTAAAGCAAGGTCCAATTCTGTTGGGGGAGGTAGGCGGGGCGGGGGCCGATTGGTGGTCTGTGGCCCAGCCCGCTATCGAGGCGCGCATGAGCCGGTACAGCCAGTCGGAGACGCACTTTGCTCTTTTGTCGATTGGTGAGAAGCGGTCGACTGTGCTCGAGACCGAGATTGTTGCTATCACCGCCCGACTGTCGGCAATTGAAATGGCGTCGAGTACGGGT
The DNA here is from genome assembly GCA_903867845.1 of Candidatus Kerfeldbacteria bacterium. Taxonomy (GTDB): domain Bacteria; phylum Patescibacteriota; class Patescibacteriia; order PEXW01; family PEXW01; genus CAIPSZ01. The sequence continues at coordinate 1,163 of CAIPSZ010000144.1, forward strand.
CAAGGCCGCGCCACCGTCCTCGCTGACGGGTATCAGCTGGCGGGGGATGACACGGGTTTGCTTTCGCAGCGCGAAAGCACGCTGCTTGAGCTGGAAACGTTGCGCGGCGAACTGGCCGACGAGACGCACAAGTTGAAGAAGCAAGCCGAAGAAAACGTCCGACGGCGGCACAATTACGTCCCACTGGCCATTGCCCTCATCCGAATTCTGGCGGCGCGGGGCAAGTTGGCCGCGATGATCGAGGCAGGTAAAGCCAGGCAATTGGCGATAGCGACTGCGAGCGCGGCAAGCAAAAAGTCATAGCGTGTTTTTTGTCTTGTGAGTGTGCGTGTGTGAAGCGACGACGGCGTTTTTATGTGCGGTCAAGCATGATGGCGTCGAGTTGCTCTAGCGTAGGGACAAGGGCGACGAGGCGCTGGCGGTAGTCTGGGCGCTGGGCGACGGGCGAGTGCTCAAGATACACGCAAGTCAGCGCCGGCAAGCTGCGTAGCGGCTCGAGGTCGTCGTACGTGGACAGCGCACTTTTGGTCATCCACAGCTCCTCGAGCGTCGGGTGGCTCTCGATGCCATTCAATGACGTGAGGGGGTTGCTGGACAGGTCTACCGTGCATAGCGGGGACCCCTCCGGCAAGCCCCGCACCGTTTCAATGGCGTTGCACGCCAAGTAGAGCTCCTCAAGCGCCGTCAACTCCACGAGCTCGGCCCCAATGGCCGAGAGGCGGTTGTTCTGCACGTCTAATTGTCGGAGCAGCGCGAAGTGCCCTATACCTGAGATTTCCTCAATCTTGTTCTTGCCGAGCCACAGCGACTGCATGGATGTGAGCGTTTCCAGCCCTTGCATGGACTGCGGTGGTGGTCATGACGTGGGGTATGTTCAGTAAAAGGTGGGGGGCAATATTTAGTGATGCAGTGCGCATTGTACCCGAATACGGTTAGCGCCCAGGTCCAACGTTCGCAGGTGCAACAAGCC
>CAIPSZ010000145.1 GCA_903867845.1 Candidatus Kerfeldbacteria bacterium
AGGGTTGACTTTTCCGCATCAATCCTGTAGATTATTGCATTCTCGACTATACTCTACACATGCAACGAAAGTACCTCATCCTGCTCACCATGCTCGCGTTCCTCCTCATCGGTTCAGGATTGTACCTGGATCGGGGGAGCATTCGCAAGCGCTTCACGAATGACCAGCCAGCATCACTACCACCCGCAGTGAATGCAAATGTATCTGTTGCAAATAGTAATCAAGCAATTACGAATGGGAATCGTAATGCTGCAGTAGCAAATGCTAACCGTGTGACAAATACATCCGTCCAACTTCCCAGCGAGTACAACCTCAACGTGCCATTCGTGCAGCAAGCACCCACGGCAAACTGGGACGCCGTGCACGAGGAAATGTGCGAGGAAGCGGCGGCACTCACCGTGCACTACTTCTGGCAAGGCGTGAGTAGCCCGATCGCACCACAGATTGAGACGCAGTTTTCCACCATCATGGCGTACGAGAACACGACGTTTGGCGACTACAAAGATACGACTGCCGCGCAGACCGCACAATTCATCAATGCTGTGTGGGGGTACAAACGCGTCGAGGTCGTTCCCATGCATTCACTCGAAGATGCACAGCAGCAAGTGTTCGCTGGCCGACCCGTCATCATTCCCTCAGCGGGGAAGCTATTGGAAAATCCCAATTTTAAAAATGGCGGGCCGCTCTACCACAACCTGGTTATTCGCGGCTGGCTGCAAGATGGCCGCATTATTACCAACGACCCCGGCACGCGCAAGGGGAACGGCTACGTGTACGACGCTGACGTGCTATGGAACGCCATTCACGACTGGAATGGCGGCGATGTTACGAATGGTGCCAAAGTGATGATTGTGGTGTACCCGAACTAGTCGGGGTAGTGAAATGATACGCGCACGCTAGAGAGCGTGCGCTGGGATATGCAAATATGGCAAGCGCGCCTTCTCTAAGGTGCGCGTTTCATTTTTACCAACGCAGGTACGGAGACCTACGCTTGAGGTTTTGATAATACTCAAAGCGCACCTCTCTGCGGGTGCGCTCACGTCCATTATGTATCCGCGTGGCCGAGGAGCAAGTTCAGGAGCACGACGTGCAGCTTTTTCTTCCGCCGGCGTAAGATGACGTAGCTGGTGAGCAATGCGAGGACGACGAGGACGCCAAGCGTGATGAAGAGCATTTTGTGGTTGGCGATGCTGTGGCGGATGGCGAGCGGGTAGTAGCCAACCGTAAACCACAGGATAGACCACACGGCTTCGCCCAGGATGACGACGGTAATGAAACTGCGGAAAGGCATTTTCAACATGCCCGCAGCATAGTTGATGAAGCCCAGAATCCCAGCCAGGAAGAAGCGCGTGAGGAACACCACCCGGCCACCACCACCGCGTTGCAAGTACGCTACTGCTTTGACGTAGTTTTTATCCGTTTGGTCAATGCCGAGCAGGCGCAGGAAGTGCAAGCGGAAGCGACGACTCAAAGCATACGCCGTCACGTCGCCGACGACTGAGGCGAGGGTGAGCACGATAATGGAAATAACCGGATTGAAATCACCTTTTGCCGCGGCCAGACCCAAGCCAATCGGCATGAAGCTGGAAGGCAGGCCGGCGATGATATTTGCCGCAACCACCCACACGAAGATGAACCAGTACCCGTAATCGTGCGTCCACTCCAAGATGCGGCCCTGCACGCCGCTATCCACGAAGAAGCTAATCATCCACAGGACGAAGAGGATAGTGAATACCGTGGCCAGTGTACGCCAAACTCGCTGTGAGGGAATGCGCATGCACGTAGTCTACCGTGCGTGAATTGCCTTGCCAACACAGCGTACGGCGCAGCATCCTGAAGACATGCTGACTCGTATGCCGGTACGCCACGTGGTACAGTGAGGGCAGATCGCCACCCGCATTCACCAGAGCAGTTCGTATGCGCATTGGCATTGTTTCGGAGAGCTACTACCCGGCATTCGGCGGGATTGCTGAACACGTCCATAATTTAGCGCGTGCCCTTCGGGAGCGTGGGCACACGGTGAAAGTTATCTCCACCTCGTACGGCGAGTACGCGGACGCACCCTACAACACGCAGGATGTCATTCGGGTTGGCCGCGCCTCCATGAAGTTGCGGAAGAACGGGTCCGAAGGCCACATTGCCCTAGGGCTGGGCTTGGGCATGCAGCTGAAGAAAATTTTTCGGCGCGAGCAGTTCGACATCGTGCACGTGCAGAGCCCCGAGCAACCCATGCTTGAACTCCTCGCAGTGCTGAATTCACCAACCGTGACAGTCGGCACGTTCCACGCACAGTACGATCAGAGCTTGCCCCTGGGCATCCTGCGGCCCATCGTGGCGCACGCCCTGCAACGCTTGCACGGTCGCATCGCCGTTTCCAGCGCAGCGAAGCGCTCCATCCAGCACTACTTTCCGGAAGGTGAGTACGCGGTTATTCCCAACGGCGTAAACGTGGAACGCTTCACTCACGCGGAACCGCTACCACAGTACGCTGACCGACCGAACCTGCTGTTCATTGGGAACTTCGCCATTCGCAAAGGCTTCATTCATGTGCTGGACGCCTACCTCTCACTGAAGAAGCGCTGGCCGAATTTGCGCTTGCTCGCTGTGGGCGATGGTACCTTGCGCAACCAGTACGAGCAGGAGTTGGGTGAGCGCGCTGGCACCGACGTCATTTTTACTGGCCGTGTGTCCACGGAAGATTTACCGCGCTACTACGCGTCGGCAACCGTGTTCTGCGCGCCGGCCACAGGTCGGGAGAGTTTTGGCATCGTGCTGGCCGAAGCCATGGCTGCCGGGGTGCCCATTGTCGCGTCCAATATCGATGGGTACCGTGCGGTGGTCGGAAACACGCACGCGGCGATACTCGTCCCGCCCGGGAATGCCGAAGCCATTGACCGTGCGGTTGATGCGCTCCTCCACAATCCTGCGCAGCGGGCGGCAATGAGCGCAGCTGGGCGAAAAGCTGCGGTAACGTACCAGTGGTCTGCTGTTGCTGAACGTGTTGAAGCTGTGTACGAAAAGGCCCGTGCTGCCTACCCGGCAACCGTACCTATTATTCCAGGGTGGCGGTGGTTGTACCGAAGCGTACCCGTGCCAGCACACGTTCCAGTTGCTGAGGCATCACAAACTTCGTCAGACGAGCTACACGATGAGTGACCAGACGTTTTTTGCGAACGTCTTCAACCACTTCGGTTTACTCGGGGTATGGGGTTTAGTGTCCTTCGAAGCATTTGAGTTCGTTGCCTCGCTCCCCATTGGGCCTTTCATTGTTATCCTGGGTGGCTTAGCGTCGCACGGTTCAATCTCAGTGGTAGCCTTGTGGTTCACGGTCTACACGGCAGTAGTCACTGGCGATAACCTTGGCTTCTTCGTGGGCCGGAAATTTGGCCGGCCCATTCTGCAACGGTTTGGCTCGCGGCTCATCAAGCAGAAAAACATTGATAAAGCCGAAGGATTCTTCGTGCGCTACGGTGCCATTGCCGTCTTCTTCACGCGCTTCATCATTGCCACCATTGCCGCGCCACTCAACGTCATTGCCGGTGCGTCAGACTTACCGTGGCGGAAGTTTATCATTGCGGACCTGCTTGGCCAGGCCGGCTGGGCGTCTATGTACGTATTCCTGGGTTACTTCCTAGCCGATGATATCGAGCGCATTGTTGGCATTGTGCAGGAAGCGCACGTAACGCTCATTAGCCTCATCACCTTGGTCGTGGTGGTGGCAGTTGGATTGGTGTACTACCGCGCCATTCGCAAGCACGTGCGCATGGTGAAGAAGTACAAGCAGTCACCTCGTTGACAGGGGCGCCTAACCTTGTTAAGACCATAACAAAGCGTAACTGCAGGTAAAGGATAAATATGCAAAAGACAATAACTGATGTGTTTTCAGATTTAGACTACACAATTGTTGATTTCAACACTGCCCATTCCCAAGCAATTGCCGCTGTGGCAAAAACGTATGGTGATACTTTTGCCAGAACGTTTGATGGATGGTTCCAAACAACACTCGAAGGCCGACGGATTCGGGGTGATGACTGGTCCACGGTTCCTGGTGGAAAGGTACGGTTTGAAGCCATAGCTAAAGCAATCCATGCTGAACTGGGTTCGGGAAAGTACTTGCCGTGGAGCCGACAGCTCGGTGCCGTCTACGTACAAGAAGCACTTAGCCTACCTGTGAATCGTCAGGAGGCAGAAGCCATTGGCAACTTCTACTGGAAGTTTATGGCCGAGAATGTGGTTGTATACCCCGAAGCGAGGGCTTTCATACAGCGGCTGCACGCTGCCGGCATTCACTTCCATTTTTACCGGTTCGGATAGCCATTTGCAGTGGAAGAATGGCGTGTGGCTGTATGACCAAGAATATTCGCGAAAGGTGAAAGCTGAGCGTGTTCAGTCACTTATTCAACAGGGCTTACACATCGCCAGTGTCACTATCGGCGACCCCATAGATAAGCCCGATCCACTGTTTTACAAAACGATGGTGCAAAATGCCGAGCGAGCCATTGGTAAGGCAATCAATCCATCAACCGCAATTACCGTTGGCGATTCACACGAGGCAGATGTTCGCGCGCCACTTGCGTGTTTGGGTTTTCATGCAGGGTACTGGCTGACTCCTGGCCAACCTTCCACGCAGTTGGACGAGCGTACAATGTCGATAGGTTCGCTTCTCGACATTCCGAATCATTGATCAGAAAATTGAAGCCCGCACAACGTGTGGGCTTTTTATTACTACACACACGACCAACCCCGGGTGGGACTGGTCGTGCAGTACTGAAACTCTCCGCAACTCGATAGGGTTACTTGGCTTTGCTCGCGGTTATTGCTGGGTGCTGGCTTTTCGTCAGCCTCAAACCACTGGCGGCAATAGCCGATCCCGTGGACATGCCCAGGACAATGGCGAGGATGAGGGCACCGCTGGCGCGGCGTAAGGTTTTGGATGACGGCATGGGTAGGTGTGGTTAAGCGGTGAGCGCTGGCACTGTGTAGTACAGCGTAGCGCTTGCCATCTTTCACGTTCCTACCGATTCCCGTTTGTATTGGCGTTTTTTGCCTTTTCCAAATCTCTTTGCGCTGCTGCTTGTGCATCTTTCGCCTTCTGCTTCTCTACGGTATCAATGCGCTCCATAACCTCTTCCTGAAAACGCGCTGGCACTTTTTGCACGGTCTTCGCATCGACGGTTCCTTGCTTCTCTGTCCCCGTTACCTGCACCACGGAATTTGCCTGTACCGGAGCAGTAGGAGAAACTTTAGTGGTGGCGCTTACCTGTACCGGGATGGCCTCGCCCTTCCGGTTGATGAGCGTGAAGCTACTGGCTTGCACGTTACGCGCCTGGCCAATGTAGGTATTCGCCGGTTCAGTCGTAGCAACATTTTGCAGTGCGGGGCCCACAACCGGGAAGCTACTCGTGGTAAATTGCTGCAACTGGTCGTGCCCGGGCAGGTTTTCGATGAGCACGCTCAACCCAACTATCACGACGGGTATGGCAATGATGCTGTACAGGATTGGCAGGCGCCAGGCGCGAGACGAACGACTGACGATGAGCGCAAGGGTGAGGAGTAGTGCCAGGAGGAGCGCGGCGGGGATCCACGGAAATGCATTGAGCACTAACCCGAGGTTTCCCATGCCACTGAAGATGAGGTTCAAGCTACCATTCGTGCGCAAGCCGTAGAGCAGGGAACTGGTGTGCAGGATGAGGAGTATGGCAAGAAACACGATGCCAGCAATAACCAGCACGTGCGGCAGTAACAGGCGCCACTTGGGTTTCATGGTGACGTGTTTATCCCGTATGGCTTGGGCCAGACGTTCCTGCATGGTGTGCTGTTCGGGTGCGTTCATAGGGTAATGCCACGTTCAGCGGCGAGCTTGGTGAGTTTGGTGCGGCCGCGGCTGATGCGGACGCCGACGGTGGACACGGGGAGGTGCATGATGTCGGAAATTTCGTTGTAGTCCAGCTCTTCGTAGTAGAACAGGACGAGCGGTTCACGGTACTTGGCGTCAATGCCATCCAGGAGTTTATCTAAGAGCTCGCGCGTCTGCTTAATCTCTAGGTCGCGGTCGGGTCGCTGCGTGGCTACCGGATGGGGGAACAGCACGTCCGGATCGAAGAAGGGCAAAGGCTCGCGGTCGCGCCGCTTGAGCGCGTTCACGAAAGCGTTGTGGGCAATGCGGTAGATCCACGGGGAGAAGCGGCGGTCTGGATCGAAACTGCGAAAGTTCACGAACGCGCTCAGGAACACGTTCTGTACGATATCTTCAATGTGCTCGCGACTGGAGAGGAAGCGGTAGCCGTAGCGCTTGAGCTTGGCCTCGTACCGTTGCACGAGTTCGCCAAACGCCTCGCTGTCGCCAGCTTGGACTCGTTTCGCAATCTCCTCGTCCGTCTGGCCTGGTGGGGGAGCAATTTCTGCCATAAACCCCAGTCTACCTACTAGTACAGCATTTGGCTACTTCTTCTTCCAGGTAGGGGTTGACAGATTTCCCAAGGTGCGCTAGTATGGTCTGTACGCTTGAAAAGGGTAGTGCTAGCAACCCCTTCAAGTAGTACAAAAAGAGTACTCTTTAAATGATATTTTCGAACATTGGTGCCGTCGGAGCCCTCTCCGTTCGCCACCATCACAGCCGTACGTACGTCTCCGCTCCGTTCCACCTCTGAAGGTGCCAATCAGGTTCTTCGTGAACCAGCCCTTCCTGAGGTGATGACCCGGGTTTCAGATCGACGCAGATGGTCTCCCATCGGCGCCGATGGGAGACCTAACGCATGGTAGGTAGCACCCCTTGGTGCAAGTAACGTTCGAATCTCACGTGAGTAAATGGTTTCCTGCGCTGGTCCCATGCCAGCTTCCGAATTCTTGGGCTCGTCACATTGTTGATGGGCCCCCTTTTTTTATCCTCGTATATTGACAGCATACCGTTTCTGCGCTATCCTCTCCTGTACGTCAAAAAAGCGGTCTGCCAAGTACGTGCCACCGCTGACGTACGGAGAATACTTTGACAATCGAGGTTCTCCGGGCAGGACTTGAGCAATGCTACTCCTGCCCATATGAAGTGCCATAGAACGGCCCGCTGCCTTCGTAGAATGCTCTGCCAGAGATATGGCCAGCACCTTTCTACCAAGTGATAGCGTTTACTACGACTAGGGGTCCCCCGGTCGGACGTAAACGATTGGGGGCCCCTAGGCACAAGCACGCGCAACTTCATGCGCACCATACAAACCTCGAGCTCGCCCCATGCGAGCAACAAAAATTTGCACTGTAGTGCAGTATCAAAGGCCAGACATCAATTGATGATCTGGCTTTCTTCTTTTTATATTTGTGTCATCCCGGGCTTGACCCTGGATCTTGCCGCAAGGTACCAGGTTTTCTTCATCCGTCTTTGCGAGCGCTAGCGAAGCAATCCCGTTGAACTTCGGAATGGTACCTATAGAAACGGGATCGCCACGGGTCGCCGGTGCGACCCTCGCGATGACGGATGGGGAATGATCTTGACGCGTAAGAAAGGGGACCGTATAGTGGTATTAGCACTCGTAGGCTAAGAGTGCTAAACTACAGTCAACCCATGGAAAACCGCAAGGAACAACTCTTCCGCACCATCGTAAGGCAGCACATTGCCCTGGGGGAACCCATTGGCAGCAAGTACCTGCTGGAGAAGTCCCACCTGGACTGCTCGCCTGCTACGGTCCGTAACGACTTAGCTGAATTGGAGCAGGAAGGCTACCTCACCCACCCCCACACCTCTGCTGGCCGGGTGCCTACGGAGAAGGGCTGGAAGTGGTTCTTGGAGCGCTTCATAACTGAGCAGGATGTCCCCAGAAAGGCCCAGGAAGCCCTCCAGAAGGCCTCAGACGGGGCTTCTGACCGCCAGCAGGTGGTCAAACAGCTGGCCAAAACCCTGGCTGAATCCAGCAAGCAAACCGCCATTGTCAGCTTCGGCCCAGACGACACCTTCTACACCGGCCTGTTCAACCTCTTCAGCCAGCCCGAGTTCCAGGAGCGGGATATGGTCCAGCACATCTCCAACATCGTGGACCACCTGGATAGCGTCCTCGCCAAGCTCTACGACCAAGCGACTGATGACGTGGTCGTGCTCGTTGGTAGCGAGAACCCGGTCGATGAACACTGCAGCATGATGGTCACCCGCATCGACGACCCGTCCGCCACGGGGGCGAGCCGGGCGGGCGACGTCACTATGATCGCCCTACTCGGCCCCATGCGCATGGACTACGATCGTCTCCTCCCCCTCCTGCGTTTTACCCGCGACCTCATTTAAATTCTACACCATATGGGCAGATGGTTCTTCTATTAGACCGTTTAGGTTTAATGACAAATATGGAGATGACTATAGCATGGACGAGAGCAGTTAA
>CAIPSZ010000146.1 GCA_903867845.1 Candidatus Kerfeldbacteria bacterium
ACTCTCGTTCAATCGGGACACGCCCTCGAGGACTAAGATTTCGTAATGGTTAATCACGGAGTGCCACCTTTTCTGGCGCCAGAAAAGGTGACCCAAAAGATCGTTGGGGGCGAAACAACTCCTTGCTCGAGACTGCCTTCTCCCTGGGTTGGAGGCTGCGTGGTTTCGCCCCCAAACCCCTGGTGTGCTCACCGAGTACTCCCTGTTCACTTCAGTGAAAAGGTATACATGCTGCAGCAGCGGGGTGCAGGGGGCTTCGCTGAGCCCGTCCTACACGAATGAGGATTCCTTCCCGAGTGCGAATCGAAGCCCCCCTGCCACCCTTCTTTGGGCTTCACCCTTTCTTGGGTGCGCAAGAAAGGGTGGTAGAAACGTACGTTACCGTGAGGAACCGAACTCCTCCGAATCGTCGTGCAAGAATACCAAGAGATCCTGAAACACAATTAGGATGACACGGGTGGGGTCTTTTAGCTCGCCACCACTTCAGTGCTACAATAGGTCCATGCTCAAACTCAACAAAGCACACCACCCCGAACACCACCCTAAGCACCACACCACAACCCCGCGCCAGAAGGTGTGGGTCATTTGCTTTGTCGTGCTTGCTGCTGTGCTCCTCGGTGGGGTCGTGTTCCTCTCCATGGGCAAGAGCAAGATTGCCTTCACCTGGACACCCCAGAGCGTGCAAGCCTCCACGACGTTCACGGCCAGCGCCAATCCTGGTGACCAGGATGTTACCGCCGCATTTGTGAGCACGAGCGTGGACGTGACCGACTCCTTCACGGCTGAAACCCAACCCGCTCCTGTAACGCCTCCCGCTACGACTCCAACGTTTACGGGTAAAGCACGTGGCAATGTCACCATTTCCAACCACTACAGCAAAGCTCAGCCCCTCATTGCCGGGACGCGCCTGAAGTCACCCGATGGCCAGATCTTCCGCACCCAAGCGCGCGTGGATGTCCCGGTTGGCGGTTCTGTCACCACTGAAGTTGTAGCTGACGTTGCGGGCCAGCAAGGTGCGCTTCCCCAAGGTACAACCTTCACCCTACCGGCATTGTGGGCAGGTTTGCAGGATAAAATCACCGGCGTATCCACCGAAGCCTTCCATGGCGAAACCACGTCCACGGTAACTACAACAACGGGTCCTGGGCTTACCGCCACCGAACTTGCCAACGCGCAAACGAAAGTCGTGACCGACGCCATTACCAAAGCCTTGCCAGACTTGCAGAAGCTCGTACCTAGTGGCCGCACCTTGCACACGGGTATGACCGTAACGTCAGTGACCAAACGCTCGGGACCGAGTATTGGTGATAAAGTCTCAACGTACTCGCTCACCGACACCGTGAAAGTCACCGGCATTGCCATAGACGATGCAAAAGTCCTCACCCTGGCGCAAGCCGCACTCACCCCCGTGCTCGGGCCAAACCTGCAACTACTCGATCTCGACGCTACAACGTTCATGTATACACTCGCAACCTCTGACCTCACGAAGCAAACTGCCAGTGTGACCTTGGCAGCGTCTGGGAAAACTATGCCTACCCCAACGCACAGCTTGCTCCTGCAAGCGACCTACGCCGGGAAGTCAGCAAGTGACGTGCGGACGCTGCTGGCCGAAGAGAAAGCAGTGTCCAATGTGAGCATCCAGCTCTCCCCGTTCTGGATTACCCACGTGCCGAGCAGCAAGAATAGCCTGGAGCTGGGAATCACTCGGGCACAGTAAGCCAAAACGAGCGCACCTTAGAGAAGGCGCGCTCGGCCTTTTTACATCCGCCAAGCGCACGCTCTCCAGCGTGCGCGTTCCATTGGCATAACGGAACAAAATGAAACCCCCACGCACGAAGCGAGGGGGCTTTTCTTTCAGATGAAAGAGCTTTTAGGAATCAACGCGCAAAACCTCAGCAGTGTATGGAATTCTAATTCTTAACTATAACTGCTGGGTAGCTAGCAATGCTGTCATCAATACTAGCAATGCTACAATGCCAGAAACCACTGCCCCAGTAGAGGCAAAGGACTCTTTCGAAGTCGTCTTGGTCCCGCAGAATGACGCCCCAGAAACTAAGCCAGGTAATATTCTTTGTGTTCTTCAACCAATTCAACGTGGCATGATCGGGTTCATAGTATAGCGCGGAGAAATCCTGTTCATCCAGCTGTGTGTGGTTTGGGCTGGCCTTGATGCGGCGAAAGCGCTCCATACCATAAATATATTGCTCATGCCCGTATTGGTAGCTCCTACGGACAATCTTCCCAGCGTCCAAGTGACCCTCAGACCTCTGCCCAATCCGCTCAGCGAATTTCCAGTTTCCCCAATTTAACGATGAGAGATCGAGAGGTTTACGTTGAAGGATGTGCGGTTCGTTGCGGTATGCGTCCACCTTGCCCCGAAGAAACTTCTGAAACTCCTGCTGAAGCTCCCCACCCTTCATAATAACGGCGGCTTGGAATTCCTCTAACGTGATACTTGCCTCGCTAGCTACCGAAATGGCGGCGTCTTTGGCGTGTGTGCCAATAATGTCGAACTGACCTTTTGAAGGTCTCTTTGAGGTGATCAATGAATCATCCATTGTCATCACTCCTTTGGTTCGCTTGGTCTTCAGCCCCTACACTTTGTCAGGGCTTGGGATTCAGCGGCGTGTAGCATTTTCTCTGCCACAGCAGGAAATACCCATCAATATCGGTACTTACCGCTGTGGCATCGAGGTTGTCAAAGAACGTTACAATCTACGCTAAATTTGAGGATTTGTCAATACCTTTGGCATAATAAAACCCCCAGGCACGATGCGAGGGGGTTTACCATGCATTACTATACTTTGCCATCTGTTTAGGTAGTCGGCAAATTTTGGTCAAGACGATTTTGAATGTACGAAAGAGCGTTAAAAGCTGCAGCGCGACGCGCAAGGAGTTCAGTCCGACCACCGCCTTCAGCTACTCGCTTACCACCAAGGGAGACGGCAAAATTGAATTTGCGTTTTTTCACCATGGTTGTGTTCGGTATCGGATTGATCGATGGACGAGCTAATCCACGCACCTCACATAGATAACGAAGATCACCTTCGTAATCCATAATCGGGGCTTTAGGAAGCTTCAGGAATAACACCCGCTCAAGCCATTCACGGACTGCATCAAGTCCTTGATCCAGCAGTAGCGCGTAGGTTATTGCTTCGAAAGACGTACCGATGGAATGCACGTTCCTTCTTTTCTGATAGTACTGCGCGCCGAGTATTTCTAAAACCTCTTCCACACCCAAGTACTCCAAAATCGAAGCGAAAAGACGATTCGTTTCAAATTTTGGATGCTGGCTCGCAACATCAAGTGTTCTCACCGGGTGTGTCTGCACCAAACGCTCGCAAATGCAAAAGGTAATGAGCTTATCACCTACAATCGCCATTTTATCTACCGCTGCTTTGCCCATGTCTCCCAAACCAAGAGCGTTTTCTAAGTG
>CAIPSZ010000147.1 GCA_903867845.1 Candidatus Kerfeldbacteria bacterium
CGATGGTATCCCAGAATGAAATTTGGAGTTTTCCTAGGAATCCCTGAATTTCGGTTGGGCGAAGGTTATAGGCAAGGTCGTAAAAGGTGTACAGCGCGAAGAAGTCTTTCACGCCGTGCTGCTTGCGGAGTGCCGCTTGCTTCTCTGCGCTCAAATTTCTATCCCAGCCATGCGCGCGTACCATAGTAATTGCATCCGCGAAGTCATCGTCGTCTGAGCAAACCATGCCACCCTCGACGGTAGATACGTGGTGGCCAACGAAAGACGAAAACGTTGATGCGTAGCCAAAGTTCCCAAGTTTTTTTCCTGCGATGCTTGAGCCAAGAGATTCACAGTTGTCCTCGAGTAGAAGTATGTCATGCTCTTTGCAATACACAGCAATTCCAGGCAAATCATCACACAAGCCAAGGACATTCGTCAGGAAGAGCGCATCGAGCTTCCCGACTGCTGCGAGCGTTGCCGGAGAGGTATTTAACGTTTCGAGCTCGCAGTCAATAGCTACCGGCGTCATTCCTAGTTGCATGATGGGCATAACGTTGGTTGCCCAAGTGAGCGCCGAGAATCCTACGCGTGAGCCCTTCTTGAGCTTGCCAGAGTTCAGGAGTGCTTGCAGAAGCCCAAGGTTCGCGGCACTACCACTACTAACGAATACCGCGTGCTTGCGGCTTTGCTTTGCTGCGAATGCCTTCTCGTAGGCTCTACACTCCTCACCCATACTCAGCTGCTTCGCTTGTATGATGAAATTGGCGAGCTCTTGCTTCGTCCGCTGCTCGTCGAGGAATGTCGACTTCATGAGTTTAATCATAGTGTTACTTCCCTGAAAGGTTTTTAAAATCAGCTTCGACCATCATCTGCACGAGCTGCTTGAAAGTAGTCTTCGGAGTCCAGCCAAGCTTCGTCTTTGCTTTTCCGGGATCGCCAATGAGCAAATCAACTTCGGCTGGTCGGAAATAGTTCGGGTCAATTCTCACCAGTGTCTTGCCAGACAAACCATCGAACCCCTCTTCATCAATTCCTTTACCACGCCAATGCAGGTCGTACCCTAGGTGTCGTCCAGCTTCCTCGGCGAACTCTCGTACCGAGTGCGTTTCGCCTGTAGCAATAACATAATCATCTGGTGCCGAAGCTTGCAGTATCATCCACATTGCTTCGACGTAGTCTCTGGCGTAGCCCCAGTCACGTTTTGCATCGAGGTTTCCGAGGTGGAGTATGCCCTGCTTGCCAAGTTTGATATTTGACAAACCACGGGTTATTTTTCTCGTCACGAACGTTTCACCCCGGCGTGGGGATTCGTGATTGAAGAGGATGCCATTGCTCGCGAAGAGATTGTAGCTCTCCCGGTAATTTACGGTTATCCAGTAGGCGTAGACTTTCGCAACTCCATACGGGCTCCGGGGGTAAAATGGCGTCGTTTCTTTCTGGGGCGTTTCCTGGACCTTGCCAAACATCTCACTGGATGAGGCCTGGTAGAAACGGGTATTAATACGGGTTTCTCGTATTGCTTCAAGAAGTCGCGTGACCCCGATGCCATCGGCATCGCCAGTGAATTCAGGAATATCAAAACTCACCCGGACATGGCTCTGGGCGCCGAGATTGTAGATTTCATCAGGGACAATTTTTTCGATGAGACGGTAGAGATTGGAAGAATCAGTTAGGTCCCCGTAGTGCAGGTGGAGTTTCCGATCTGGAACGTGTGGATCTTGAAATATATTCTCTAGCCTTCCAGTGTTGAACGTTGAAGCACGACGAATGAGCCCATGGACTTCGTAACCCTTACTTAGTAATAACTCAGCGAGGTACGAACCATCTTGGCCAGTGATGCCTGTAATGAATGCTTTCTTCATAGTATCTTGTCCAAGGAGTTAGCTAAATTGCCTCGCTATTCTACGTATTTCATCAGTGTTTGTCAATCACGAAAGACACACGTGGTCC
>CAIPSZ010000148.1 GCA_903867845.1 Candidatus Kerfeldbacteria bacterium
AATCCATTCTCGCCTGGGCAACCAACGAAGGCGAAGACGTACGCGCCCGGGTCATCAGCCGCATGGCTTAATTGCAGGGAAACCGAATCGAACGCTTCTGCAGATTCGACGAGATGCTTCGCCCATCCTTGCAAGTCTGACGGAATGGTGAGGTGAGTACTTTCAATAGTATCTGCACCTTGTGAATTCGTCACCGGAAAGGGAATGTACAGTATGGCTTGTGTTGAAGTCGCCATCGGAATCCTCCAGTTTTGTGTCTTTTTATATTTCACGTAAACCTAAAGGAGAGTGAAAGCATTGTCAACGTATTTTCCCAACCCCCGCACCCCCGGGGCAGAGGATTGACAAAGCATTGGGGAACGGCTAAACCAGAACGACACAGAAACACATTGACCTTTTCCATAGAGAGGAGAAACTTCATGAACACAATTGACGTCCTGCTCATTGGCAGCGGCGGACGGGAGCACGCACTTGCGTGGAAGCTGAAGCAGTCAGCGCGCCTTGGCAAGCTCTACATCGCCCCTGGGAATCCGGGCATGGCAACCCTCGGCGAACTCGTCAATATCAAAGTTGACGATATCACTGGGCTGCTCGAGTTTGCCCTCGCCCACAACATTGGTCTGACGGTCGTGGGCCCGGAAGATCCGCTCAATGCTGGCATCGCCGATACGTTTGCCGAGAAGGGCTTGCGGGTATTTGGCCCATCAGCACGCGCAGCGCAGATTGAGTCATCCAAGGTCTGGGCAAAGAACCTGATGTTCGAAACCGAGATCCCGACCGCGGCTTACCATGTCTATTCTGGCTACAATGGAGCGCTGGACCAAGTCAGGAGCATGACCGGTCCGTTCGTCATTAAGGCCAGCGGTCTGGCGCTCGGCAAAGGTGTCTACGTCTGCCACACGGTGGCTGCGGGCATCGAAGCGCTGGGCAAGATCTTCGTGGAGAAAGTGCATGGCGACGCCGGTAACACGGTCGTCATCGAAGCGTTCCTTCCAGGTCGAGAAGTCTCGGCCCACGCACTCTGCGATGGTAAGGTAGGGCGCCTCATGCTTTTCTCGGAAGACCACAAGCAGGCCTTCGACCGTGACCAGGGTCCAAATACCGGTGGCATGGGCACGTACGCCCCGGTGACCTGGGTTCGTCCAGAACTTTCGTCCGTCGTGCAGCGCGACATCATCAATCCAGTGCTTCAGTACATGAAGAGCTATCGCTTTGTTGGGTTGCTCTACCCCGGACTCATGATTGATGAAGGCGGGTATCCGAAAGTTCTGGAATTCAACTGCCGTTTCGGCGATCCGGAAACCCAGGTGCTCATGCGCTTGCTGAAAAATGATCTTTTAGATCTTTTCGAGGCCTGCGTTGACGGCACGCTCGCTTCCCACACACTTGAGTGGGAAAACAAACATGCGGTTTGCGTCGTGCTGGCGTCCGGCGGGTACCCGGGGTCCTACACCAAAGGGTTCCCTATTACCGGCTTGGATGCTGTGTTGGATGCTGTGGAAGATGACGACATCGTCGTTTTCCATGCTGGCACCGCAATCAAGAACGGACAGCTGGTCACCAATGGTGGCCGCGTGCTGGGCGTAACGGCAATTGCCGACACGCTGGAAGATGCGCGCACCAAGGTGTACGCCGTCATTGAACAGCACATCCGCTTTGAAGGGATGCACTACCGCAAAGATATCGGTGCGCGTCCCATGTGACCTTTCATTCAGCAATACACAGCGGGTTCCCCTTGGAGCCCGCTTTTTTTCCCCCAACCCCCGCGCCCCCGAGTCGAGGTGGGCAAGCGTGAAAGTTGCTTTGCTTTGACGGCCGTTATATCCACTGTTAAGGTGGAACAAAATCAAAGAACCCTTACAATGAGGCTATAACCTATGTCCGAGCCTATTCACGCACTTCTCTTCGACGCCGAAGGTGTGGTCATTGACACCATGCGCACCGTTTGGATACCGGCTGATATCGAATTTTGTCGCCGTCGAGGCTTCGATTGTCCGAACGCATTGCTTACCAAGCTAGCGGGGACAAACCTTCTGGATGGTGTACGGATCATCAAACAGTTTCATGGTTTCGATGGTGATGACCAAGCGCTCCTTCAGGAACGCCTTGATCTCGCTACCGAGTACTTCCAGAAAGAGGTCATTTTCATTCCCGGCTTCCTAGACTTTTTCAAGCAGCATGATCGGCTGCCCGCTGCCGTTGCCACCTCGCTTCGGCCGGAGTACTTGGCCATCGTAGATCAGCGGCTGCAGTTGAATGCGCTGTTCAAGCAGCACGTGTACAGCATCTACGGTGCAAAGCTTCCTGGTAAGCCGAACCCTGACATCTTCCTTTACGCCGCAAAACAGCTGGGTGTTGAGCCGAGGCATTGTGTCGTGTTTGAGGATGCGCCAAACGGCATTGCCGCAGCCGCCGCAGCCGGCATGCGCTGTGTAGGTCTCACGACTTCATTCCCACGTGAACTCTTACAGGCGGCCACTGTCGTCGTTGACGGCTACTCGGAAATAGACCTAAGCACGCTCTAGCATTCGAACTGTCTGCATTGCCCACACCCGCCATGGCTGGTGTGGGCATTCTTTATTCCCGCGCCCCCGGGGTAGAGGGGTGGGGGAGTATTTAAACACAAAAAGTGGTTGACAATGCCTTACTGAAGTAAGAGGATAGTAGTATCTTCTGCTAGCAATTAACCTATTCTCAATGCCCGAAACACCGATGGATGATGAGCAGCGACGGTCGGCTGAAGAAGCCGCAAACTCACGTCCGGATGCGCAACCAGAAACAAGCGAAAGCGCTGAGGATCCGCTCGAAAAACTCGTTGCACATCAAGAGGAGTACATTCGAGATTTCTCAAATGGCGGTTTTGAACAAGTTTTACGTTTGACTACAGATATATCAAAGAAAGCAAGGGGGATGTCAAGCATAGAAGCTCAAAAAGAAGCTGAAAATGTTGATAGATGCCAAAAATACGGCAATTGCACCAATGACGC
>CAIPSZ010000149.1 GCA_903867845.1 Candidatus Kerfeldbacteria bacterium
GCTTGGAATACGGGTTCACCTGTGTACATCAAGAGTGGCGGCATCATCACTATGCAAGCACAGGATAACGCTGGTGGCAGTGGCGTTGCCACGATGAGCGTTTCAGTAAAGAACAGTGGTGGGACCATCACGGCGACAAACACGTGTACCACAAATCCATGCCAACTCAATTGGAGCCCCACGACAGATGGGACGTACCAGGTCATTGCCTCCGCTACTGACAACGATGGCAATGCGGCCTCACCAATTACGCAAACGGTGAATGTGGACACCGTGCTCCCAACGGTAAGCTGGGCTTCGCCTGCGAACTCGAGCAATGTCACCAGTCCACCCGCAGTTACGCTGAGCGCAAATGCGAGTGACGCTTCTGGAATCGCCAGTGTAACCTTTTATGAAAATGGCGCACAGCTTCCACCAGACGTTAATGGCTTGTATCTTCTTAGCTCAGGAACGCATACGTACTACGCGGTCGCAGTAGATAAAGCGGGGAATTCGGCAACATCGAACTCTGTACAGCTGAACGTGTCGGCGCAAGATTTAACCCCACCGAGTGTCACCATTTCCGCGCCCAGCATCAATGGGTACTACTACAGCGGCACCATTAGCATTGGCGCGAATGCAATTGACGCGCAGTCCGGTGTGCACGATGTTCAATTCTACCTCGATGGGACGTCGAGTACGAATATGCTCGGCACGCTTATTACCTCTGTGCCGCCGTATACAACGACATCATTCAGCACCACACTTGATACGACCACGCTCGGGAATGGAACGTCGCATACCTTGAACGCGCGAGCGTGCGATGTTGGGGGTAACTGCGCGATCTCGCCCGTTCGTACGTTCCTCGTGAATAACGGCGGCGGGACGAATTGTGGCACAACCGTATGCAACGGGGCAACACCCCAGTGCTGTAGTGGAATCTGCCGCGCTGCTGGGTACTCGTGCACCGTCGTGTCTGGTACGTAGGCGCGCAGTAATTCTCGCAATTCATTTCCCATGCCCAACCAACCGCACGATATATTCCAGGACGTCGATCCAGAACTTCCGAAAACCCCTGTTCAGCCTTCCCAACCTGTATCTCTCCCACCGTCCTATCCCACTCCAGTACCACGACGTTCGTTGTCGATTCGCTGGATCTGGCTTGTCACTGGCGTAATCCTGCTCATCGTTGGCATCGGTGCAGTCGTGTACCTGACTCGGCGATCGGTACCAGCGAATGCAAATACCCAGAAGACGACGCAATCCCCAACAACGAATGCCAGCACGCCAGTCAATAGTGCGGTAGTGAACACGCCGGTATTGCAGTCTGGACCGAAGGATTCCGATTCTGATGGTTTGAGTGACACGGAAGAAGCACAGCTGGGGACGAACCCAAATGTTGCAGACACGGACCACGACGGTTTGAGTGACTACGATGAAGTGAAGATCTACCACACCAATCCGCTCAAGCCCGATACTGATGGCGATGGCATTCCTGATGGTACGGAAGTGAAAATGGGGTATAATCCGAATGGACCAGGGCGACTCCTGGACTTGCAAGCAGCGAAGCAGAAACTCAACCAACCTTCCACAACTAACACGAATACTCAAACCCCCTAACCCCCACGCGTATGTTTGAATCGGTCACGCCACCCACACCCGACACCGCACCCCGCCAGCCCATACCACCAACGACTCCGCTGGAGATTCACACCATGCCCGAGCGCTTCATGGGGAACACGCGGAGCCCGCTCAGCGGTGCGCCCGCCCCGAAGAAGAGTGGGGGGAACAGCAAGAAACTCATTATTGCCATCGCAATTATTGTTGTCGTGGCACTTGGTGCTGGCGCAGCGTTACTATTTACGGGAGTGCTGAATAAAAATGCAGCGAATACTTCGAACACAAACCTGGTTGTCAATACGCCTACGACCAATGTGAACGCGAATAGCAATGCAAACGTAAATACGAACGCGAATAGCAATGTGAATACCAATGGGAACAGCAACGCAAACACAAATGCTAACCTGAATGGGAATGCCAACAGCAACGGGAATAGTAATAGCAATGCCAACGTTAACAGCAACCCCTCCACACCGAACAGCGTTGATTCGGATAAAGATAGCCTCACCGACGCAGAGGAACTTATCC
>CAIPSZ010000150.1 GCA_903867845.1 Candidatus Kerfeldbacteria bacterium
ATACATCGGATAACAGTTACTTCATTCTTCAATCTACCGGCTAGCGTCCACTATGCGAGTGGTAATGATATTGGAATTGTTCCTACGCCAAATGGGAAAACCCTTCGCCCGTATACAGATCAGGTATCTTTTTCTGTAACTCTACCTCGAGGTTTTGACACTATGTCTGTAAAAACTGAGGTTGAAACCGATCCTTACGCCACGCTAGTTCTAAGCGCGCTACCAGCTCCTAGCCATCTCACTCCATCGCGTTCATTTCGAAACCCGACTGCGTACCCAGTTGGATGGCGGAGCATTCCACTCGGTTTGGGAACGTTGCATGTAAAGAACCATCCAGAAATACAAAATGCCGCTGCTTTTTGGACCGCTTTTCCTAAACTCGAATCAGTATACTCAATTGGTACTGGGCTTGTAGATTCCATTCCAGCTTCCTCGTACAAGACAAACCCACATATAGGCACAATAAAGCTCCCGGCTGGTTACCGAAGTAACTTTGACGTAAGTGCGTTTTTTGATGGCCAACCACAGCAAGTAACATTTGATGCAAGAGTTGCCTATGAATCACTAGAAAAGAATACGCTTAATGTCACTATTGAGCACCAAGGAGCAACCATTGCAACGAAAAGTATTCTGAATATTGGGCGGGTAAGTCAGCACATTAGCATAGTCTTCCCAAAGAGTGACCCTGGTTTCTACACCTTACATTTTCTACAAAGTAATGAAGCTACTGTTGTAAGTAATTTACAGTTCCAGGGCGACGCGGTGGAATTTGGTAACAGAATATTTATTGATCAATCAATATCTCCAGTGACGCTCTACACAACATGTGCTCAGACTTCCGTAATCCCTGGACAATACGGCACGCAAAACCCGATACTCGTAAATAACAAAGCAGTTGTGCTTGCGCATGCCAAGCAATTACAAGTGCTTCAACTTAATAACAAAGTAAGTACACTCATACTTCCTCATGCAGACATCACACTAACAAATACGTGTGGATTCATGCTCCATCCTGATAGTGATTTGCGTTCTGCATATGGTAAGCTCGCCCAACGGATTACCATCGTTCCCAAACTTACCGCAGCCACCGTGCAAGCCTCCGACTTCATCTACGACCCATCAGAAGTCGAGGCAGTAGTAAATGGAAAGCTAGGAATGTACGCGATTGAGGAAACGTTTAATTTACATCAACTCTCTACAAGTGCAAAGACATTTACCTTCACTCTTGCCGAACCGGGTCTAACTACGACACCCGGAGCGTACATACATATTAGGAATATTACATTTACTGCTCACCGTCCTGGGTTCTCGTTTGATGATATACGACGACTTATCACGAAGTCCTTTAAGAAGTAACTATGCAGAAAATTACGTTTAGCATTTTTTGGCCATATAAAGCTGCAGACTTCCGTGAGTTACTTTCCTTTACTTTTAAGGTTTCTTTTGTTTCGTATTTTGGTTTCTTCTTGGTAGATAGTTTGCAGTCAGGATTTATATCAAATTTTTTCAATAACGATTTCTTTTTATGGTCATCAATATGTACGGGGTTACTTACACTCATTTGGCCACAAGTTGTCGTTGTAGCGCGAAATAGTACAAGACCTAGGTGGAAGACATATGCATGGATGGTTATGCTAGCTATCGTAACCATTGGAATTGTATGGCATAGCACTTTTTCAATTGGCCAGCTAGTGTATATTATTGCGCCCTTAAGTGGATTGATTGTTTTTGGCTTGTGCTTCCTTGTGTACTTTGATACAGATGAGTAATCTACTTTACCGCCAATCCTATGAGGCAACTGAACGGAGTTATAATTAAGGTCCTTACCACCCACACTGATGATCGGGGATATTTTCGCGAAGTGCTTCGAGATGACGACCAGCTCTTATCCAATTTCGGACAAACATCGGTGACGGTTACTTACCCAGGGGTAATTAAAGCGTTCCACTACCACGAGCAGCAAGATGATCTCTGGTACGTAGCTAACGGGATGGCACAGGTGGTGCTCTACGACATGCGAGAAAGTTCACCAACGTACAAGCAGACGCAGGTCATTTTCGCGGGCGAGCAAAATCCAGTACTTATTAAAATCCCTATTGGCGTGGCCCATGGGTATCGTGTCCTTGGTGAAAAACCAGTCATGCTCTTCTACCACACGACCAAGAGCTACGATGCAAAAAACCCAGACGAGAAACGCATTCCTTTTGACGATCCAGGAATAGGATTCGATTGGACTACTCAGAATCGCTAGTATGAAGATCTTCGTTACCGGTGGCGCAGGGTTCATTGGCTCCAACTTCATCCACTTCATCCTTCGGGAACATGCCGAAGATACTGTGGTGAATTTCGATAAGCTGACGTACGCTGGAAATCTTGCGAACTTGAAGGATATTGAAAGTGATTCTCGGTACCGATTCATTCAGGGTGATATCGCTGACATTGAAGTAGTCCGAAAAGCTATCCCAGATGACTGTGAAGCAATTGTTAACTTTGCCGCAGACACGCACGTCGACCGTTCAATTCTGGATCCCGAAGCATTCCTCCGAACGGACATCTTTGGCACACGTGTCCTGTTAGAAGTTACCCGCGAGAAGAAAATTCCACGGTATGTACAAATTTCTACCGATGAAGTGTACGGTGATGTTGAGGTAGGACAGTTTTCTAAAGAAACTGATTGCCTGCACCCATCCAGCCCCTACGCCGCCTCAAAAGCAGCGGGGGATTTAATGGTCATGGCGTACGTGCGTACCTACAACGTGCCGGCACTCATCACCCGGTGCACCAATAACCTCGGGCCAAATCAGTATCCGGAGAAATTCATTCCACTCGCCGTGACAAATCTCATCGAGGGCATGCCCGTGCCGGTGTACGGCGATGGGTTGCAGGTGCGAGATTGGCTCCACGTGGAAGATCACTGTCGCGGCATTGACCTAGCGCTTCGGAAAGGTCGAGTTGGTGAAATTTACAACTTCGGAGCTAACCAGAGCCCAGAGTGGCCGAATGTGAAAATCCTGGACGCCATTCTCCAGCAACTCGGGAAAGGTCAGGACATGAAGACGTTCGTTAAGGACCGTGAAGGGCACGATCGGCGGTACGCGGTGGATACGACGAAATCAACGACGGAACTCGGTTGGAAGCCAACCTGGAGCCTTTCTGAAGCATTGAGACAGACTGTGCAGTGGTACGTTGACCACCCCGAGTGGTGGAAACCGTTAAAGAGCGGTGAGTTCTTAGCGTACTACAAACAGCAGTACGCTCACCGCTAGCATGAAGAAAGTAATAATCACTGGTGCGAAAGGCATGCTCGGGCAGGAAATTGTCCGAGTATTTTCATCTGACCCGCTATGGCAAGTGGTAGGTTGGGACTTTGAGAACCTTGATATCACCGATGCGAAGAGTGTTGAGCATAAACTCACCGCTGCTGAACCACAGCTCGTCATCAACTGCGCCGCCTACAATAACGTTGACGGTGCGGAGCATGATCTAGAGAAAGCACGCCTGCTTAACGTCCACGCCGTAGAAAATCTTGCTCGAACAACGCATGTGCTTGGCGCTACGTTCGTGCACTACTCAACTGACTACGTCTTTGATGGGACAAATGTAAGTGGTTACCAGGAAGACGACAAACCGAATCCACAGAGCGTGTACGCGAAAACGAAAGCAGAAGGGGAAGGTGCTACCCGTCAAAATCCGAACCACTACGTCATCCGACTCTCGCGGTTGTTCGGTACACCCGCAGCTTCTGCGGCAGCAAAGAAGAGCTTCGTGGACGTCATGCTCACGCTCGCGGAAAAGCAATCCTCAATCGACGTTATAGATGGTGAGTTCTCAAGTCCAACCTACGCACCTGATCTGGCCCGCGCAACGTACGACATGGTTCGACTTCAGTCACCATTTGGCACGTACCACCGGACAAATGACGGAGCGTGCACGTGGTGCGCGTTTGCAAAGGGAATTTTTCGAGTTGCCGGAAAACAAATTTCGATTCAACCGGTATCACCGGAGAAGTTCCCTCGTCCTGCAGCACGGCCGTCATTTTCCCAGCTCCTCACTACAAAATTGCCTCCGCTCCGAACGTGGCAGGAAGCTCTCGCCGAGTACCTTGGTACGTAGCTTGTCCACCCGTACCAGACTGCTAGGATAGTCGCATGCGGCAGCTTACTCATCGCGAACGACGCATTGGCATAGCCGTACTGGCTTTAGCGCTTTTTGCGTTCTACAGCGTGACGGCCTGGCACGTCATCAACCTGCCGGTCTTTAGCTCACCAGACGAGACCGCGAATTTTCGTTTTGCCCAGCAGGTACGAGCAACCGGGGTGCCTAGCACGTCCACAACACTTCCTGGTTCGCCTCGCAGCGTACTGAACACTGGCATCGCCCTTGTCCCAGGAAGTTTTCCATTTTTCCCATGGCTCTTAGGGCAAATCGGGCACCTTGCCGGAACTTTCGGCATACTCATGCTGGGGCCAATCCTGGCTACGCTCGCGGTTTTTGCGTGGTATAGCTTCCTGCGACGTATCGGGGGGCCGAAACGTTTTGCACTGTACGCGACAGTGATCTTTGCGACTTTCCCAATAACCTGGTTCTACGCAAGCCGCGGGTTATGGCAAAACGGTGTGTTCACTAGTGGTATCGTACTCTGCTTGTGGCTCACGGCGTTCACGCTCAAGCATCGGCAATGGTACTTTTCGATTCTCACCGGTTTGGTGTGGGGAGTTACCATTATGATCCGGCCAAGTGAGGTGAGCTGGATTGCCTTCGGCGCTCTGGTCTTTGTGGTGAGCCAGTGGAAGCGCATACCCTGGCGGCTCGTGGGTATTGTCGTGGTCACCGCAGTCCTGCCATTCATCCTGGCGTTGAGCATCCAGCGCATGACCTACGGAAACGCAACAACAGTTGGGTATCGAACCGAGGGAATTCTCGCGCCAGCGGCAACACTGGTACACGCAAGTGTACTGGCTAAAGTGAGCAACATATTCTTCCCGTTTGGCATGAACATTCGCACTGCGGCGCGAACATTCTGGCACCAGTACGTCTACCTTTTCTGGTTTCTCTTTTTTCCAAGTGCTGCGGGCATTTGCCTGCTGTTCTTTCGAAAACGATCTCCAAATTACGTTCGCTGGTTGCTTGGAGCAGGATGCGTGAGCGCGTTCTTCCTGGTCATGCTGTACGGGAATTACCAATTCATTGAATACCCGGTGAGTCGCGTGCCAACCTTGGATTCCTCGTACGAACGCTACTGGTTGCCGCTCATCCTGCTCACGAGCGTTGGCAGTGGGTGGCTTCTCTACGTCATGCGTCGTTGGCAAATCGGGAAGTTCGTCATGACTCTATTGCTCGCTGGCTGGTTGGGTTGGAGTAGCTGGACACTCTGGCAGACGAACATTGGCGTTCGGTATTCCTTTCCACTTTTCACCCAGTGGCAGCAGCAGGTACGGTGGGTTGAAGCGAGTACCTCGACGAATGCAGTCCTCGTCGGGGTGGATAAAGTCGTTCGCCCGCCGCGGCATGCAATTGGGACGAATAGAAATTCACCCATTAATGTAACAATCCTTGCGAGCATAGCGCGAACGAAAACGCCGATCTACCTTCTTATCACTACGCCAAGTGCTGTGCCGGAAGTTGTCGGCTCCTACCCCGGATTTCGTGCAGCGACAGTCGTCATTGGTCCGGGCGGGCTAACCCTTGCGGAACTGCAAAGTACGCAACCGTAACGACGCTGGCGATCGAGGATTGGCGCTATGCTAGAAAATTTGGGCTTGTAACCAGGTGAGGAGGTTGCCGTCTGGGATAAGCACCGAAACGACGCCGCTCGTCGCACCGGCGCCGGCTTGGCGGATATTTGGTTGCGCGTACTCTGTAGCAATGGTGTTGGTGATACTCCGAACGGTGAGCCCGGAGTCACGTGCGGAGACGAACATGTCGTTCCCTACGAGGAACGCACCGAGAATGGGGGTCACCCAGCGGGAAACGACGCGTGTGGTTCCATCTGGGAGCAGGAGGTAGGCATTTCCGCTATTCGTGAGCAGCCAGCCATCTTGCTTGGGAACTTTTTGGAATTGGTCGAACGGGATATTCGCCAAGGTGGCAAGCTGGTGCACGGTTTGGGAGTCCGGGGCAATTGGAGGGGTTGCGGTTTGGTGAACCACCGCGTCACTCGAAACAGTTGCAATTGCCTTGCCGTGGTCTTCCTGTACGAGTAGGAGAGCTGGGTCTGAGGACCAGTGAATTGTACGGGCATCGGGAACAGCTGAGGTTCGGGTTGTCCCTTGCGACGTTACGAGCTCGATTGTGTTGCCATCAAGCCACGCCACTATGCTACCGAGTGGTGAGAGCACAGCGGTGCTTGGAATTGCGGTCCGCACGGTCACCCACGGGTTGACGCGCACGAGCTGGACGTTATTGAGAAAGGTGTTCTGACCAGGAAGTACTTGTACAGTGAGGACGGCATCTTGGTACCCTGGTGCGCGAAGCGTCACCGTGTGCTTGCCCGGCATAATGCCGCGGAGGGTCATGGGGAAGCGGGTGTTCTTTGGTGAGGCATTATCCAGGAATACCGTAAGGTCCATGTTCGGTCCGTAGAGGGCAATTACTCCGGTTTGCTCAATGGCAAACGTTTGCAAATTCAATCGAAAACCTCGACCGTACGCGACGGTGAGCGGGGCGATAATGAGAAATGCCAGAATGAAGGTAAGCGCAATGACGCGACGAACGGCAAGGGTCATAGACAGGCCTAGTGTAGCATGTTTGAGCTTCCTAGGCCGGTTGAAAAGAATCTTGTATACTAGTTTTTATGGACGCATACAAGATAACCGGGGGCATTCCGCTAACCGGCCGTACCCGTGTGGTAGGCGCGAAGAACGCCGCGACGAAACTCATGGTTGCAACACTGCTCACCGATGAGCCGTGTCGTTTGGATAACTACCCACACCTTGGGGATACTGAGATTACCGAAGAGCTCCTCACATCCGTTGGCGGTGAACTCGAACGGCAGGATGGCTCACTCCACATCCATACTCCAGAAATTACCCAGTCCAATGTCCCGCCGCTCTCCCGAAAGAATCGCATTCCGATTCTCGCTATCGCGCCGCTCCTGCTTCGCACTGGCCATGCGCAAGTTCCGGTCCTCGGCGGCGACAAGATTGGTCCCCGGCCAGTTGACTTTCACGTTACGGCTCTACAAGCGATGGGCGCAACCGTACAAGAGTCTGATGGCGTGTACGTTGCCGAAGCGAAGAAACTCCACGGCACTAATGTGATCCTCCCATTCCCAAGCGTTGGCGCAACTGAAACCATTCTCTTTGCCAGTGTCCTTGCGGAAGGAAATACACGTCTAGAAAATGCCGCTGTTGAACCTGAAGTGCTCGAGCTCATTATGTTTCTCCAGAAGATGGGTGCGGTCATCCACCTTGGCGCAAATCGCATCATCGAAATTGAAGGTGTGAAAAAACTGCACGGCGCGTCACATCGAATTCCCGCCGATCGAAACGAAATTATCTCTTTTGCTATTGCTGCCATTGCTACCGCTGGGGACGTTTTTGTGGAGGACGCCCACCAAGAACACCTCGTGACCTTTCTCAACGTCGTGCGCAAGATTGGTGGCGAGTTTGAAGTTGCCGCGGATGGCATTCGCTTCTGGCGGCATGGCACATTACGGCCACTCGACGTCAGCACCGACACGCATCCAGGGTTCATGACTGATTGGCAGCAGCCAACGCTTACGTTGCTCACCCAAGCGCCAGGCACATCGCACGTCCATGAAACCATTTACGAAGATCGTTTTGGCTACACGAAAGATCTCAACCGCATGGGTGCTAGCATTGTGGTGCAAGATGTTTGTGACATTGCGCACTGTCGTTTCGCGGGCAAGCATGCAATGCATTACGCTACTGTCGTGGGTCCGACCCCCTTGCGCGCAGCAGAACTTGTCATACCCGATATTCGGGCTGGCATGGCCCATGTCGTAGCCGCACTCATCGCCACGGGCACATCCACCCTGACCGGAATTGAACATCTTGACCGTGGGTACGTGCACTTGGAACGACGCCTCGCTCAACTCGGCGCCAACATTACCCGCGTATGATCGACGGAAGTCCTCAACGAAAGAAACCCACCTTCCGCGTCACGTTTTTCGTTTCCGTTGGGGTCATTGCTGGGTTTATCTTTGGCGTTGTCGTTGCCAATCGTCAGAATGGTCAATCGAACCCGCTCCACGCGCTGGAAGCCGTTAGTGGCCTCGCCCCAAACGCGCAGCGCGTCTACGATGGCATTCTCCACGCAATTCAGACGGAATACGCTCACCAACCCGTAACGAATGAAACGCTTTTCTACGGGGCAATGAGCGGCCTTGTACGCAGTCTCGGTGACCCCTACTCAACCTTCTTCACCCCTGCGGATGCCCAGAGCTTTCAGAATGACCTGAATTTAAGCGTTGACGGGATTGGTGCGGAAGTCGGGGCGAAAGATGGCCAGCTCGTCATCATTGCGCCACTCCCACAGTCACCAGCCGAAAAAGCAGGCCTGAAGCCAGGGGATGCAATTGTGCAAATTGACGGGCAGGATACGACGAACCTTAATGTTGACCAAGCCGTGCAGAAAATTCGTGGGAAGGCTGGAACGGTCGTAAAGTTGCTGATTGGGCGCAATGGCAAGACGCAAGATATTTCCGTTACCCGGGATCACGTCGTGGTTCCGAGTGTGACGAGCCGAACCGTGGGCGACAAGCTGCAACTCGTGACTATTGTTAGCTTTAACGACGATACCGTTCCAGCGCTCAACACTATCATTCAGAACATATTACTCAATAAACCTAAAGGAATTATCCTCGATCTCCGGAACAACCCCGGTGGCTTGCTGGATAGCGCAGTGAGCGTAGCCGGTGAGTTTTTAGGAAAAACCGTCATCGTACGTGAGCGGGATGCCCAGGGCAAGGAAAATGTTGATAGTGCTAGCCACGACGCGCGAATTCCTTCCACTCCGGTGGTTGTGCTCGTAAATGGAGGGAGCGCGTCCGCTGCAGAAATTCTCGCTGGCGCGTTACAGGATGCTAAGCGCGCCACCATTGTCGGTCAGAAGACCTTTGGAAAGGGGAGCGTGCAAACATTGGAAAAACTCCCCGATGGATCAGAGTTGAAATTGACCATCGCCGCATGGTTCACACCCAAAGGTCGCACGATTGATAAAGTTGGCATTACTCCAGATGTGGTTGTAGCTGACCCAACGGAAGCTGGTGATGCAAAGGACGACCAGCTTCAGCGGGCGATGCAAATTCTTACCCCAAAGCCATGAACGTCATATTCTTACGCGCGTACCCGCCCTACGTCGCTGGTCAGGTTGCTGATGTGAGTGCGGGGTACGCGCAGAACTTTCTCATCCCAAAAGGTATTGCCAAGCCAGCGACCGAACAAGCCCGTGCCACCGCCCGGGCACAAGCTGCCATTGTGGAAAAGCGCGCAGCTGAACAAGCTAAAGCACTTCAGGAACTCGCACTTGTCCTGCAGGGTGCAACGGTTCGTATTACGGTGAAAGCGTCACCCGCTGGGCGACTCTATGCAGCGCTTACCCCAAAAGTTCTTGCTAACAATATCGAAGCTCAAGTGCACTGCGTCCTACCGGACGACGTTCGCAAGCGCTTGCCGACGCTGAAAACCCGTGGCACGCACACAGTGGCATTGCCGATTTTCGAAAAGCAGGTTACGTTTACTATCGAACTATGAGCCGAAAGACACACTACATTTTCGTTACCGGCGGCGTTTGCTCGGGCTTAGGAAAGGGGATTACCGCATCCTCGATTGGCGCACTGCTCAAGGCATCAAAATTTTCGGTGTTCTCAATCAAATTTGACCCGTACCTGAATGTCGATCCAGGTACAATGAACCCGTACCAGCATGGCGAAGTGTACGTCCTGAAGGATGGAACGGAGACCGATCTCGATTTGGGGCACTACGAACGTTTCCTTGATGTGGAGCTCACCAAGTCATCCTCCGTTTCCACTGGCCAGCTCTACCAGCGAGTCATTGCCCAGGAACGGGCCGGGCGGTACTTAGGGAAGACCATCCAAATTATCCCGCACATTACGGACGCAATTAAGCAGTCCATTCAAGATGTCGCGGAAACGCACAAGCCCGACGTGCTCATCATGGAAATTGGGGGTACGGTCGGCGACATTGAGGGTGAGCCGTACTTGGAGGCGGCACGGCAAATGCGCCATGAGCTTGGGCAACGTGTCCTGTTCGTTCACGTGGCACTGTTGCCGTACCTGAAAACGACGCACGAGCTCAAAACGAAACCAACGCAATCTTCAGTGAAGGAGTTGCAGCGTGCAGGTATTCAGCCTGACATTATTGTCGCTCGTGCAGATGAGACCATTCGCAAAGAGCACCTCGAGAAGCTCAGCCTTTTTTGCGGTGTTCCGTTACACGCAGTCATTCCGGCAAAGACA
>CAIPSZ010000151.1 GCA_903867845.1 Candidatus Kerfeldbacteria bacterium
CCGCGCTGTACAGACTCGTTAGGTCCGCTTCGTCCACGTACTCCAGCACGCGCACGCGGTCGGCGAGGTGGAGCTGGCGAATGCGCTGCTCCAGGTTCGCTACGTCCCAGCCCCGCTTGCCCACGATGACCAGGTCATGGTCCTCGCGCTTGCTCACCGCGAATGCGTCCACCAGGAACGGGTAGTTCTTCCGCGGTTCAATGGTACCGACGGCAATGCAGAACGGGCGCGGCAAGTTGTGGGCACGCCGCGCGCGCGCCAGGCGATCTGGATCCGTAACGGGCGTAAACGTGGATTCCACTGCCAAGGGCGTGACCGTAATCCGATCACTGGGTATGCTCAACAGCCGCACGAGGTCGCGCTTGGAAGATTCGGAAATGGTCACAATGTGGTCGGCGTGTCGCAAGCTCCGCGGGAGCAAGTCGTGCCAGTACCACCGCGCCGTTGCCGAGAAGTACTCGGGGAAGATGAGACCAATGAGGTCGTGGCTCGCGGCCAGGATTTTCTTGGGCCAGACCATGGGGACGCTGAATGCCGGCACGAAGAGGACGTCCGGCCAGGATGCAAGCGCGGTTAGTGGCAAACCGATCTGGTCCCACAGAATGCGACTGGGTGTTCGCAAATTTTTTCGGACCCGGGTGATGTCCGTGAACGTCACCCCATCTGGTGCAACGGCTGGGAGCGCGGCGCGAATATTCCCCACGTACCGGCCAAAGCCCGTGGACTGCCCGACCGTGGCTTGGAGGTCAATCGTGACGCGCATAGCGGAAGGCAAATTCTCGGATGAGCTGCGTGGGGAAGGCTCGGACAAGGAGGAGGCCGACAACGTAACCGACCACGGCACCGCTCACGCGTACCACGAAGCTGGCGTGCGGGATAAGGAGGAGGATGATGACCATGGGCACGCACGCCAGGAGAATGCGGAGAAATACATTGAGGCTCAACCGGCTCTTCACCACGTGCGTGACAATTGCCGCGGCCGTGAGCGTGATCGCGAGCTCACTCGCAATGGTCATCCAGGCAGCGCCGTACATTCCAGAATGCGGAATAGCGAGGAGGTACCCGACGAGTGAACCGACAGCGACTAAACCGTACGCCCAGAGCATGCGGCGCTGGGCTTGCACCGCGACGACGGCATTGGCGAACAGGTTTCCGAAGAAGATGCAGGCAGTGGCGACCATGAGCAAGGAGAGGACGGGTGCCGCACCCACGTACGCGGCGCCGCCAACGACGTGCATGATGGAACGGGCAACAAAGCCCGTTCCCACGGCAAGAGGAATCGCGAGCAGGGCCAGGTTGTCCACGGCTTTTTGCATGATCATGTGGAAGCGCGGGTAATCACGCGCCGCGTACGCCGAAGCCAGGAGCGGCATGAGCAATCCGGCGAACATGGCGGGGAATGTGGTGAGCACTTCCAGCACCTTGTACGCGGAAACGTACAAACCGAGTTCCACGCTGTTCGGCCGAACTGCGGAGAGGATGATGGTGTCGGCTTTGAAGTACACCAGGTTGAAGGCAATGGAGAGCGCAATGGGCCAGCCTTCGCGAATGATGGTGCGAACTTTTTCCCGGTCCAAAGTGAGCCGTATCCGCACGTAGCGACGGCTAAAGGCGAGGCTCATGAGGAAGTTCACCAAGGAGCCAAGCGCCACCGCGCCCAGTACCCACGGCACAGTCGGGTGGCTGTGCGCCACGAAAATCGTGCCGCCGAGCAACGCCACGCGGCCGATGAGCTCGGCAATCGTCACCTGGTCCATGCGCAAGGACTTTTGGAAAATTCCCACCAGCACCTGGTTCATGGTAATCGCAAACGTCGAG
This sequence comes from Candidatus Kerfeldbacteria bacterium, assembly GCA_903867845.1. Classification (GTDB taxonomy): domain Bacteria; phylum Patescibacteriota; class Patescibacteriia; order PEXW01; family PEXW01; genus CAIPSZ01. Next base: position 1,819 of record CAIPSZ010000151.1, read on the forward strand.
ACTGTGGCAATGAGAATGCCGAGCTTCACGTCACCGGGGTACGCCGTGAGCAAGCCGACGATCGGCGCGATAGCGAGGAATCCTGCCGCCGTAATGAGACGCAGGGTGAATGCGGTGCTCGCCCAGCTATCGGCATTCACCGCATCAGACGCCAGCTTCTGCAGCAGGACAATGTACAACCCCAAATCTACGAGCACGCCAAAAATTTGCAGGAAGGCGAGTGCCGTCCCGTAGTGCCCGAACGCCACCGGGCCGAGTGCGCGGGTGACGTAGCCAATGGCGACCAAGCCGAGAATGGTGCTCACCACTTTGCCGGCAACTTGCACGGCGGTATTCAAAGCAATCTTCCGGGTCAGCGACATAGGTACGTTCACCTTAGCATGTGCGGAAAGAATTGACATTTGACCACATTTTATGGTAGAATGCAAACGTAATGCGATTGCACCCTCAAACCGAACGCCGAGTGCGCGCCGCCACGTATCCGACCTTGCTCACCGCATGTGCCGGGATTTTTTTTCTGTGCGCCGCATTCGTCATGCCGAGCACGGCGACCGCGGCCACGAAAGCAAAAATCTACGTACCGCCGTACCGCGCGCAGGTCATGAACCGCACGCCGGACCTCCTGCAGTCGGACGTGCAGGGGACGGTGGTCATGAGCGTGGACATCCTGAACACGGGCACCAAAACGTGGAAGGCGAAAGGAAACACGCTCACCGCTTTAAACGCGGCGAAGCTCGTGGGCACGTCATTGAACGTGAACAAGGCCACGAAGCTCTACGACAAGAGCTGGGGCACCAGCGTCCGGCCGTCGGGTTTAACCAAGGACGTGAAGCCGGGCGAAACCGCGCACGTTACTTTTACCTTGCACGCGCCAAGCAAGGCTGGTGAGTACCGCGAGCGCTTCGCGTTAGCAACGAAAGGTATCGACTTCATCAACGGTAGCAGCTTTGAGGTACTGTACATTGCCGGTTCGCCAAAAACGTTGAGCTACAGCATTGACCCGGGTTTGAATTCCTCGGCCACCTACACCATGGCACCCGGGAAAGACAAGACATTTACGCTCACGGTGACGAACACCGGCACTACCACGTGGCAGCGCACGGGTACGGGCCAAGTAGTTCTTGCTGTCGTTGACGTGACCAAGCAAAGCCAATTCTACAACCCGCTCTGGATTAGCAAAACCGTTATTGGCCGGCTTACCGCCAGCCAGGTGAAACCTGGCAAGCAGGGGACGTTCAAATTTGCCATTACCGCACCCAAAACGTACGGCGAGTTTACCGAGCAAATCCAAGTACTGGCTCCCGGATTAACGCGCGCGGTGAACGGCCTCATCCAGCTCACCATCGAGGTGCCGTCACCATCAAATGTGGTGGATAGTTCAGCAACGCTCGGTGCTGAGCCAATTGTCCGCGTGGGCATGGTCACGCTCACCAAAGGCACGGCATACTTCACTGCGCCGGCAGCGTACACCATTCAGGATAGTGCGGGCGTGGCGCTCGCGAGTGTGGCAGCCAATGGTGTTGCCACGGTGACCTACGCCACAGCCACCGGTATCTACACGGTCATTGCAAATGGCGTGTCGGTGACCACGAAAAACCCGGTGCGGCTCTTCGGTGTCGATCCGGCAACTATCATGACTGTTTCGAGTTGGAAGGCACCGTACAACCAGTTCCGCGGTACGTTGGAAGTGCGCTTCACTCCAGCGACGGGCGTCACCTGGGTCATCAATGAGCTCCCCATGGAATCCTACCTAGCGGGTATGGCCGAAACCGGGAACTCTGGGCCGACGGAATTCCTGAAAACTATGGCTGTAGCCGCCCGGACCTACGCGCTGTTTCACGACCTGCGCAAGACCAAGCACGCGGATGAAAATTACGACATCAACGCAACCACGGATCAGGTCTACCTCGGCTACGGTTACGAGCTGAAAGTCCCAAACCTTGTGGCCGCGGCAGTCGCAACGCGCGGCGTTGTCGCCACGCACCCAGCTGCGCTCTCGGAGAAGAACATTGTTGGTACCATTGTCGCCGCGTACTCCTCCTGCACCGACGGCCGCACGCACAGTAGTAAAGAGGTGTGGAATTTGGATCTGGTGTACTTCCCGTACCTCTCGGGCGTGCCTGATCCTGTGGGCACGTGCACCACACCGCCGTACCCATCAACCTACATTACCGGTGGTGGCGGCAACCACATGGTGGGCATGTCCGCCTTTGGGGCACTGCACTACGCCAGTGACCAGGGTAAAACCTTTGATTGGATTCTGACCTACTACTACACGGGCATTACGCTGAAGAAAGTGTACCCGTAGCTGGAAAAAATATTCAACATACAGGGCCATCAGCGCCCGCATCATAGAATTCATTAAAAGGTCTGGGGGGTAGAAACTCCCAGACCTTGACGATCATCGAATGCGGGTCAGCCGCGTTTTCTGTTCTTCACAACACCGGGGAGTAGTTCTCGTTTGGCTTCCTCCTCGGTCCGGCACACCCGCACCCGCTCGGGTGCGAACGTTGCGTTGTACTGAAGGTATCGTGCCGGATTATCACCCGTGCTGATGACCAGCTTGCGACCTTTCTTAGCCAGACGCTTATGAACGTCTACAATTGCCCGAGACGTTTCCTCTGATATCCACCTTATCTCGCCGCAATCTAAAAGGTGCAAAGACCTACTACCAAAACGAGTGAAGTGCTTTTTTATGGCTCGGACATAGTCCTCTTCCGGGACATCAACGGCACCCACCAACGTATGACGCCGGATCCCTCCCGCAAGAACCCTGGTTGTAATGAGTTTCTTTTTCATGTATTCCTCCGTATCATGTTCTGTTTCGTAAAACCTTCATCACACCCTGCCATTAAGGAAAAACTTTGTCAACCATTTTGCGCTCTGAGCCTCTAACGATGTGCCCTTCGCGCCATAGGAACGGCGGGCTATACTACGCCCATGCCCACGTTACGTGATGTGCAAATTTCTGACGACGACTGGCAAGCCATGGTCGCCGAGCTTGCCAACTACTCCCGCAGTCGACGCTGGAAAGATTTTGCCTGGCACGCGTCGCGCATGTCGATCCTGGATCCAGAGCGTTTTCGGGAGATTGAAATAACTGACGTTGACTGGGACGCACTCATTAGCGACCTTTCCAAAGCCGAGTAGCGCAACGATTTGGATGGCGTCGCGGTCCGCTTGGCCCACTTGAAAATGATCGACCCTGCTCGAAGCGTCATTCTGGTGGTACCGGAAGACTTATGGGCAGCCATGCTCGAGGAACTAAGTAACTTACGCGCGAAGCAGGATTGGGAGCACTTCATCGGCCACGCCCACCACTTGCACTTCGCGGATCCCGACCGCTTCCACACCGGCCTCATCACCGATGAAGATTGGATTCAAGTGCTCCGTGCCATCCAAAAAGAAAAGACCGCAGGCAACTGGGACAACGTTGCGAAGCTCTGCGCCTACCTGGTGGGCGTGGATCCGTACCGCGCTCAACAACAACCGCTCATTGCTAGCACGGAGTGGAATAACTTCTTCGTTGGCCTCGAAGCGGCCCGCCAGCAAGGATACTGGTCGGCATTTGCGGCACAGGCGAGCCGGATTAAAGTTCTTTTGACTTCGGAGGCAGCGCGCCAGCCGGTGGCGGTGCCGATGGCTGCGTAGTCTGCACTTCCCCCATATCGCCTTCAACCTTCGCCACCTTGTCGAGGCCGATTTGGTGTTCAATGGATTCCAGCAGTGACATGATGGTTTGCGCAACCTTTGCTGGATGGGGAACTTGCTCGAAGCGAAATTCCTCTTGTTCACCCGCGGTCTGAATAATGACATTGCCAAAGCCAAACATGCCCGCGAACGGTCCTTTGATTTCGCTGGTGACGTCTTGCACCCGGAAGAGCTTTTGCTCGCTCACCACCCGATCGAAGAGGTGCTTCTGCCGGATGTTGATGATTCGTTCGTTACTCACAATCCACGTGTCTAGGTAGAAATCCAACCACGCAATGAAGAAGAAGAGACCCCAGATGAGAAACGCGGTGCTCAGCGCCAGCACAATGAGCGCGTACGCAATCGATGTTGGGTCAGTGAGGGCGGTGGTGAATGACCGGAGCGCAACCCATGCGGCGATGAAGACGACAGCGATGAGGCCATACTGGATGAAAATGCGCGCGCCAATAATCCAGTGGCGGTGGAGCATGAGGACGACACGCTCGGTGGGCATCATACCTGGGAAGGTGGGCTGGATGTTCATTGGGAGAAGGTTTTGGGTAGATTGCTTTGCACGGATGGCAGGGAAATGCCCGGGACCGTAAAGGTGTATGGCGTGGTCCAGTCAACGCCACGAAGGTTGAGTGCGCCAACCAAGATGACGACGGTAACAAAGGCAACGTACACAAAGGTGGACATGACGGCTTGGCGGGAGAGGAAGCCAAAGCGCAGCATTTTCACAATGCAGACAATACTGAAAATCGCCCACCCGAGCAGGATGAGGCCGAAGGGAATGAGGATGAGAACGTACGTAACGGTCATGAGAGTAGTATAGCGCTACACCAGCCGCTGTTGCAGGTCTTGCGGGGCTTCGCGCTGCAAGTGCTGGTACGCAACGGGTGTGGCTACCCGGCCACGCGGGGTGCGCACGAGCAACCCAACTTGGAGCAAGAACGGCTCGACGACATCTTCCAAGGTCCGCACATCTTCACCAGTGGTCGCCGCGAGTGTGGACAGGCCCACTGGCCCGCCATTGAACTGGTCAATGATGGTGAGCAGCGTTCGCCGGTCTGATGGATCCAAACCGAGCTGGTCAATGCCGAGCTGCTCGAGTGCGCCGGTCGTACTCGCGGCATCGACAATCCCACCCGCGCGTACCGTAGCAAAATCCCGCACGCGCTTGAGCAAGCGGTTCGCCACCCGCGGCGTCCTGCGGGAACGGCTCGCAAGCAGCGCCAGGGCTTCGGGTTGCAATGGAATCTTCAGTAAGCGCGCAGAGCGTTCCAGAATCCGGCTAATATCTTCCTCACTGTAGAAATCGAGGTGGTAGGTGTGACCGAACCGATCACGTAGGGGAGAGGAGAGGAGCGCTAGCCGCGTGGTGGCGCCAATGAGCGTGAAGTGCGAGAGGTCGAGTCGCAACGTGCGCGCTGCTGGGCCTTTGCCCACTACTAAATCGATAGCGAACTCTTCCATGGCGGGGTAGAGAATTTCCTCCACGGTCCGCGGCAACCGGTGAATTTCATCAATGAAGAGCACGTCGCCCTCGCCAAGGTTCGTCAGGATTGCGGCGACGTCACCCGCGCGTTCCAAGGCGGGACCGCTCGTCACGCGTACGTTCACGCCAAGCTCTTTACTAATGACATTCGCCAAGGTCGTCTTGCCCAAACCTGGGCTCCCGTGGAGCAGCACGTGCTCCAAAGGTTCTTTGCGGTGCTTGGCCGCGCCAATAGCGATGGTCAGATTTTCTTTGACCGACTCCTGGCCAACGTACTCCTGCAAAGACGTGGGGCGTAGAGCAATGTCGAACGACTGGTCGTCCGGCTTCTCTTCGGGGGCAAGGATATTAGAGGCGGTGGGCATGGTGTTGCGCGTAGGCAATGAGCAAGCGAGTGCCAGCACCAGCTGATCCCTTCGCCAGGTACTGGCCATCAATAGTCGTCATGGTCGGGGCAATATCCAGGTGCGCCCAGCGCTTGAACTTCTTGGCAAACTGCCACAGGAACGCCGCGCCGGTAATGGCGCCGCCGTAGCGGACCTTGCTGCTATTCGCCACGTCACCAAATGTGCCTTCCACGTCTGCTTCGTACTCGCTCCACAGCGGCAATGGCCAAGCCAAGTCGCCAGACTGCTCGGCGAGTTCGTGAAGCTCTTTACTCAAGCTTTCGTTCGGGGAGAGGATGGCGGCGGCGCGCTGGCCCAAGGCAACCATTGCCGCGCCCGTGAGCGTCGCCACGTCTACGACCGTGCTGGGTTTGAACTGCTCGGCGTAGGTGAGCGCGTCTGCCAGGATCACGCGACCCTCGGCATCCGTGTGCATCACTTCAATGGTCTTGCCGGACATGGTGCGCAGCTGGTCGCCGGGACGGTACGCATCACCACCAGACATGTTCTCTGCTGCAGGGAGTAAACCGATAACGCGGATGGGAAGTTTGAGCTGCGCAATTGCCGAGAGCGCGCCAATGACCGCAGCAGCGCCAGACATGTCCATGTGCATTTCGTACATCGCGGAATCTGGTTTCACGTTCAAGCCGCCGCTATCGAACGTCACTCCCTTCCCGATGAAAACGATGGGAACGTCTTTCGTGTGACCCGATGCTGCATACTCTAGGACGGAGAACGTTGGATTGTGGTGTGAGCCTTTGGCCACACCCAGAATGCCACCCATCCCTTCCCGCTCGAGTACATCTTTCTTTAAAACTTTCACGGAGAAGCCATACTTCTTTCCAGATTCAACTGCGGCATTGGCAAGGATGGTTGGCGTCATGTCGCTGCCCGGCGTATTCGAGAGTTCACGCACGTTATTCGTGGCTTGACCAATGATCGTGCCAGTACGAACGCCGCGCTTCACGCCCGCAAGAACTGGCGCCGATGCAAAGAGGACGATGGAGCCAAGTTTTGGCCAGCCACCCACTGGCGCCTTTCGGTATCGCGTGAAGCTATAGTCAGCCAGATACGCATTTTCCGCAACGAGTTGGGCTAGGGCTTCCGGATTCGTTCCCGCGTAGGCAAAATCTTCCAGCCGCACTGCCACATCCCGCACGTTGTGCTGCTTGGCTATGGTCACAATTTGCCGAGCGGCGAGTGCGGCTTTCCGTTGGTTCCATTCCGCCTTAGTCCCTAAACCAAGAAGGATGAGCCGCCGTGCACTGGTGCCAAAGGGGATGATCTTCGTTTCATTCTTTTTGCCATGAAACTCTTTCGCTTTCCCAAAGGCAAGCGCGGTCTGTTGAACATTGGCCGGGAGCGCCTTGAACCACGGGTGGGACTTCAGTGGGGCATCCTGCTGAAAGGCAAGGAGAATGCCATGATTCCCAGGTTTAGATGTAGTACCTTGTGCAGAGACGATCACCTTCCCCGAGCCGGTCATCCACGTCGC
>CAIPSZ010000152.1 GCA_903867845.1 Candidatus Kerfeldbacteria bacterium
ACACGCTCATGCACTACCCCAAGCTCTACCCTCCGGTGGTCTCGCAAATGGTTGCCGTTGGTGAGGAGAGTGGTACGCTTGATACCATCAGCGAGGAAATCGCAAAGTTCTACGAGGAAGATGTTGACCAAATCATGAGCAACCTCACATCCATTCTCGAACCAGTCATCATCCTCGTGCTAGGCGCAGCGGTAGCCGGCATTGTCGTCGCCGTCATCCTGCCTATCTACTCACTCACCGACCAAATAAATTAAGCATGTCACTCCTCCGACCATTCGCGAATGCTATGGGTATCGATGTTAGTGACCAGGTGTTGCGCATGGTGCAATTGCACAGGCACGGTCATGGCTTTATCGTCTACTCCATGAGCGAAGTCGCGCTACCAGAAAATGTTGTCGTTGAGGGTGAGGTGCGAAATGCGGTCAGCCTGGCGAAAGCACTACGCGAGCTCATTCACCGCCCCAACCACCACCATCCAAGCACGCGCGCAGCCATACTCTGCTTACCCGAACGTAAAACTTTCACCAAGATAATTGATATTTCCAATAGCCAGGGTGCGGATTTTCAAAAAGCCCTGCAGGATGGTTTGACGGAAAACATCCCTATGAAGCTCGATGAGGTATACCTCGACTGGCAGTACGTTGGCGTGCCAGATCCGAAAGCTAAAATGGTTCGCGTCATTGTGGGTGTCGCCCCGCAGCTTCTCGTGGAAGGGTACTTGGAAGCGTGCGCGCAAGCGGGCATCATCCCCTTAGCCCTTGAACCCGAATCTGCTGCTTTAAGTCGTATCGCCCTGAATGATTCATCAAAAGGAGGCAGCCACCTCATTGTCGATCTCGGGGCAACCCGTACGGGCCTGACAATTGCGGAAACTGACCTGGTAGCATTTTCTTCTACACTCCCCTTATCAGGAAGTGGTCTAACCGCAACGCTCGTCACGAAACTCGGCCTCACCCCCGAAGAAGGCGAGCAGGCAAAACGCGTCTGCGGTTTAGACCCAAAACGTGGTAAGGGCGCAGTCCGCCAGGTCTTGGAACCAGAGTTCCGCCCACTCTCGCAAAAAATCTTAGAGAGCATTGGGTACTACGAAGACCATGCTCCGAAAGGCGCAGAGGTCGTCGACGTTACCCTCGTTGGTGGTGGGGCAAATCTGATTGGCTTACCCGAACTTATTACCTCAACGGTTTCGCTACCGGTTCGGGTTGGGAAGTGGCCAGAGAATATTACCGTTCCAAAGCGTGAGCACCGAGCGCAAGATTCTTCATACCTCACCGCACTTGGACTCGCGTACCGCGGTGCGCTCAACCTTCCGTGGGAAAACGAGCTGCACGTATGATGATCCTCAACCTCATATCCGCCGAGACGAAGAAGACTTTACGGCAGTACCTGTTCTTAGGTATTGCCCGAACTGCTGCGCTTACGGTTGGAGTCCTGGGTATTGTATTCCTCATTAGCTTCGCCTTTGGTTCGTTTGAACTACGAACCCGGGCACAGCACCTCAGCGTTGAAGCGGATCGATCAACGCTTCTCACCCAAGGGCAACTCCAGGCAACGGCAAAGGATGCGACAAAACGCATTAACGCGCAGATTCTCGTACTCAAGAACCTCCAGAAACGCTACGTTGATTGGCTCCCAGTACTGCAGGCGTTTGGAAAACTCGTCCCGACTGGCGTCCACATTACGAGTATTTCCCTCACCCAGCAACCCCTCAAAGTGGAATTTTCTGGAACCGCAGATACCCGTGATGCCTACGTTGCGTACGAAGCGGCAATTGCGAAGAGTACGATTGTGGGAAAAATTGTCTTCCCCCTCCAAACCAAAAAAACTGATATTGACTTTAGTTTGACCGCTCCCCTGACCATAACGCCGTAATGCGCTACAGCCTCTCACCACAGCAACGCTTGCTAACCTGGATTGCCACTGGCGTGGTACTGATTATTGCCACAGTTGTAACGTACGTCCTTATCCTGCAACCGTCACTGGCAAAAAGTCGAGGCGACATACAAGACGCACTCCTCACGATAAATCAAAATTCGCAAAAGAGTGAAAGTAGCTCCACGCTAAGCAAGCAAGTTGCGACGATTCAATCGCAAGCCGAGCAGCTCAAGCAAAACTTCTTCGACCACACAAAAGCGCTCGCCTTTGTTGAGTACATTGAGAGCACAGCGACGAAGTACGGCGTGACCCAAGACCTCCAGCTCGATGATCCATCGCAAATACCGACTAGTGCAAGTACATTCACAGTTACTGAAAAGAAAATTACCCTCGTGCTGACTGGCCCGCAGCAGGGACTCCTGCAATTCTTCGCCACCCTCGAGGCCAACCCGGCCTACATTATTACAACGAACCTCTCCTTGGAAAAGAGCCAAGATGGTACCTCGCACCTAACGCTGAATGGGATCATTCCCTGGCAGTAGGAACACCTATGGATAAGAAAATACTTACACTGCCGAAAGTACACGTACAGCTAAGCCAGCTGCCACGCATTGCGTCAATATCCTTTAGCGTACTCACGATCCTGGTCATGATTGGCATTGGCTACATGGGCTGGAATGACATTGTCCGCCCCTACCAGCAGCAGACTGTTTCGCAAAATGCACTTACGGCAAAAGCTGATAGTTTGAATGTCAAAGACCTCCAAAGTGTGCAAGCGGGGGTGGCTCAGAAAACGAAGCTTGACCCGGCAACCATTAACTTCAACGCGTTTGGGCAGTAAGACACTTGACATGCGTTTTCGTGGAAGGTATAGTACCTCCACTGTTTTCATCATTTGACTGATCTATGGCACACGTTAAAGGCGTCGGCACGACGAGTCTCGGACGCGACTCACAATCAAAACGCTTAGGCATCAAAGCGTACGCAGGCGAGAAGGTTCATGCCGGTGAGATTCTCATTCGCCAGCGCGGGACGGCGGTTCGACCTGGAAAAAACGTTCTACGGGGAAGCGATGACACGCTCTACGCTCACGTGAGTGGTACCGTTGGCTTCCGTACGCGACGCATCCGACGTTTCGATGGAAATCTCAAGACGGCCCGGTTCGTCGACGTGGTTCCGGCATAGACGTTCTTAAAATTTCCCTACACCCGCATCTACGTGCGAGTGTTTTTGTACTTCTTCACCGCAACGAGGAACTCGCGGAAAAGTGGCTGGGGGCGCAGCGGTCGTGAGGTAAACTCGGGGTGGAATTGCACGGCAACGAACCACGGGTGGTCTGGTACTTCAATGATTTCCACGAGCTGGCCATCGGTAGTAGTTCCCGCAATGCGCAAACCAGCTTTTTCTAATTGCTCACGGTAGGCATTGTTGAATTCGTAACGGTGCCGGTGCCGTTCAACCACTGATGCTGTGCCGTATGCTTTCGCGCTTGTCGTACCAGGAAGTATCTTGCACGTCCAATTCCCCAGGCGCATCGTGGCGCCGTAATCTTGCGTAAGGAGCTTCTTCTCCTGGTCGGGCATGATGTGAATGACGGGCGTTGCAGTATCTGGGTCAAATTCCGTACTCGTGGCACCTTTCAAGCCAACGACGTTTCGGGCAAACTCAATTGTGGCAATTTGCATGCCCAGGCAAAGTCCTAAAAATGGAATGCTGTGCTCGCGGGCAAACTTTACCGCGGTAATTTTCCCTTCAATCCCACGGCTCCCAAACCCACCCGGGACCACTAAACCATCGACACCTTTAAGTGCAGCGAGCGCTTTCGTATCACGAGTTTCCAATTGCTCTGCATCCAGCCACTGCAGGTTGAGCTTGACACTTGCGGCATACGAAGCGGCGCGAAGCGCCTCAACCACCGAGAGGTACGCGTCACCGTGCTCGGTATACTTTCCGACCATCGCAATGTTCACCGTGGGTCGACCGTTGCGGGATTTTCGGACGAGCTCCCGCCACGCCGTAAGGTTTGGTCGATGGTTTTCTAAGCCAAAGGTAGTGAGAATAGTCTTCGTAATTCCGTGC
>CAIPSZ010000153.1 GCA_903867845.1 Candidatus Kerfeldbacteria bacterium
GTGCGTCATGCAAGGAGAAGGTTCAGGACGACACGAAAACGGCGGGGTGGTAACTATTGACATCCCCCACAGTTATGCTAGTTTCTGGACAAGCGACGGCGCACATATCGCGACGGCGCACGGGTCACAGCGAACATCGAGTTCCGCGTGACGCGGCCTAGCCGCATCCCGCTCCACCCTCCGTTCGCGTGCCCCTCATACCCCACGAACGCGTGCTCACTACGTTGCGCGCCACGTTCGCGGGGACCCCGCACTAAACTCGGCCCGCAATGGCCAAGCAGCTGCCCACCATCACCTTATTGTTTGCCGGTGGCGCAACCCTCCAAACGGAAGGGAATACGGTCCTGACTGTCCGCAATGCCGAGGACATCCAGGCCTGGATGGACCACGTCCCCGAGCTCTCCTTGATCGCCAAGGTAGAGCCCGTTTTCGTTTTGCCGGATGGCAAGGAGATTGAACCCGAGGATTGGAACAAACTCATCACCATCATCCGCGACCGGTACGAAAAGAGCGATGGCTTCGTCATCCTGCAGGGCGTGGACACCATGCTCTACAGCGGCGCCTTCCTCTCGTTCGCCTTACAAGGCTTGGGTAAGCCAGTCGTGCTCACGGGCTCGCCGCTCACGCCCGAGCAGTCCACGGCTGCAGACCTGAAAGGTTTCATCTCGCACTACCGCACACTCGGCGTCCGCGCCAACCTCATCAACAGCGTCCAGGTTTCTACCATGGCCGTGGCCGAGACGTGCATCCTGTTCGGCAATCAATTGCTGCGCGCCAACCGCGCTCGCAAGTCGCCAGGCACGTCATTCAACGTGTTCGAAGCCGATGAACCTGACACGCTCGGTCGCGTGGACTTCGGCATCAAGCTCAAAGCCGAACAGCAGCGTAGCACCGATCCCATCCACGCTGTCCTGCTCGCCGAGAAGAATCTCGCCGTCGTTCGCCTACATCCTGGCTACCGGCCAGAGGAGTTCATGCAAGTTATCCAGAGCAAACCCGATGGCATCCTGGTGCACACCTACATGCAGGGCGGCATTCCGGAGAAGCTGTACCCCATCCTGCGAATAGCCGAACAGCAGGGCATCCCGGTGGTTGTGTTCAACCCGTACCTCAAGCCGACGGTGCCGTTCAGTGCCATTGCGTGCGTGTACGGCACCAGCTACGAAGCCTTGTACGCCAAGTTCCTGTGGGCGCTCTCCAAGGCCACCAATCCTGGCGTGATTGCGAAGTTGCTGGAGCAGAACGTGGCCAAGGAGTTCGGCACGGGGAAGGAGGCCGGGGACTAGTATGCGCGTCTACTACTTCCAAGCGCCGTCAGACAAGCCACGCTTCCAGGGCATCCGCCAGGGTATCCTGGACGTGCTCGACGCGAAGAAGGCGTTCTACGTGACGAGTGACGGGATGAACAGCCTGGACATTCCGGCGGCGGAGCTGGAGGCGCTCACCGAGACGGGCGGCTCCATGCTGGATAAAATGGACGCGCTCATCATCGAAGGCTCCACGCCAGACGCGGACCTAGGCTACCTGCTGGCCTACGCCATGAGCCTGCGCCGGCCCACACTCTACCTCTACGACAAAGACGTCAGCAACCGCGGGGTGCTGAAGTACCTGGGCGATCGGCAAGTGCCGGCGTTCATCCAGGTGCGCTCCTACGGCGGGGACCAAGCCACGAAGATCGTGGACGAGTTCCTCACCAGTATCATGGGCGAGGAAGCGGACAACGAGCCGACCGTGAAGTTCACCCTGCGCATCACGCCGTCTATGGAGCGGTACTTGCAGTGGAAGGCGAAGCAGATGAAAATGACGAAAGCTGACTTCCTCCGCGAGCAGATTGACACCCAGGTGGTGCAGCGGGATGAGGCGTACAAGAAGTTCTTGAAGAAGGAATAACTATGGATGCAATACTTCAATTAATAACGTTAATCAACCTTGCACTCTTTGTTATCGTTGCAATAGTCGTGTTACGTCGTGGACGTAGAACAAAATCTCAATGGCGATTCTTTTTTGTTCTACTTTTTTCCTTTCTTTGGATCCTCGATAGTTATCTGGAGGAAAGCGCTGGTTATAGTTTTGAAAAAGCTTTAGCGTACTTTAATTTTGCAGTTGCAGCATGTGTAGCAGGTGCGATTGCGAGTTTTGCAATACATTATCCAAATGAAAATTCAAAGTTTACTCGAAAGAAGGAGCTATTATTCCTAACACCAATATCCATTCTTGTGGTGCTTTCATTTACACCTTTGTTCATTCGACCAGTTTCATTCCGTACTGTTGAACCGGCACCACTTTTCCCGGTATATTTTTCTGTTCTCGTTGTGTACTTTATATTTATTGCACTTGGAGTACTATTTAAAAAATTCTATAAATCAAAGGGAATTCAACGCGCACAGCTTCTATACTTTCTCGTTGGCTACATCATTGCCATTGTTGCACAACTTGGAGAAAGCCTCTACGTCAATTTAATTGGTGGAA
>CAIPSZ010000154.1 GCA_903867845.1 Candidatus Kerfeldbacteria bacterium
GCATTTTCAATGTGCTCTTCGTGCAGCGTAAAGATAATGCGCGCATTGGCACGCCCAAAGGTCACCGTGAACCCGGTGAAACGTACGTGCAGACGGCCATTCGGGAAATTCAAGAAGAGACCGGGGTGATGAATATCTCGTACCTCGCACATCTGCCCGGGGTCACGTACCTTTCAAACGATCACGGGAAACTCCCGAAGCGTATCCCGCACAACTTGCACCACTTTCTCTTTTTACGAAAGGGGAGCACAGACGTACCGCGTGTAATGACCGGTGAGGTGAAGAACCTTCGCCTTCTTTGGATTCCACTAGACGTTGAAAAACCACCGAAAGGTTTTCACAAAGACCTCATCCCAGTTTATCGTAAAGCTCGTGAAATTCTCATTGCCCGTGGCTACCTAGGCACTGGCCAACCCAAGCACGCGCGGCCCAAGGAACGGGGTCGACACCGGTAAACCTGCTGGTAATGGCAGCGTTTGCGCAGTTAGAACGTACTGATGGTAGATCCGTAACAGCGATCGACCCCCGAGGTGCTCGATGGTTTCGGGTGCCAGCTTGAGGAAGTGGTAGACGGTTGGTACGTTGAGCTGCACCAAGGCGTGTGCGGTACGCCGGCCAATGCGGGGGAGCGCGCTGACCGGTAACGTGTTCAGCGCTTGGTGCTCGTTCTGGTCAAGGTAGCGGTAGCTTGGCTCGGCGCACGTACGCGCCGCCAGCAAGGCAAATGCTGGTGAGCTGCCCATGCCTACCATCACGTTGCACTCAAGTTCTTTCCAGCAGTCTGCTTGAATTTGCAGGAACACGCCGGCACGCTCGAAGCCGCTCACCGCCGGAATGAGTACGGTTACCGCGTGTCCATCAGTTGACGCTGAGAGCAAGTGCCCCCAGGTTCTGGCTTGCTTGCGGAACGCGCGAATGAAACCCTGCATGCGTTCGGGATGGTGGAGACGGAGCTGCACATTTGAGAAACGATTGCGCAGGCGTTGCACTGATGTTCCCGGACGAACGCCGAGCGCGCGTGCGAGCTCATTCACATCGACGACCACGCCGGTATGGCGCAACGAACTCACGACCGCGAACGGCACGCCGCGCAGCGTTGGGGTAAGTGCTTGCTCAACACTCGCGACAAAGTGCCACAGCTGCACGTGCGCGATTGCCGTGCCGCGGTGTGGTGCTTGCTTGGCGAGTCGAGTGAAGAAGGTCATGTGCCGAAGGAAAACCGAAGGTAAAAGTGAAAAAAATTTCCTACGCGAATTTTCGAATGACGCCAATGACCTTGCCCTGGATGGTGACGTTCTTCACGTCAATGGGTTTGTAGTTCACGTTAGCGGGTTGCAGGCGGACGAAGTTTTTCTTGCGGAAGAATTTCTTCAGCGTAGCTGAACCATCTTCCAGCATGGCGACCACCATATCACCGTCGTGCGCGAACTGCGTCTTCTCGACGACGACAAGGTCGCCATCGGCAACCAAGCTCTCGATCATGGAATCGCCACGAACTTTCAGGATGTACGCATTCCGTTTTCCCACGAGTTCCTCAGGAACAGAAATCATTTCCTGCCGGTCTTCCACGGCTTCAATGGGGGAGCCAGCGGCAATGGTGCCGACGAGCGGGAGGAGCATGGAGACCGCAGACATTTCATCATCGCGTTCCGGTTCCACCAGTTCAATCCCGCGGGCATTGTTCCGATCCCGCTTGATGAACCCAGCGTGTTCCAGAAATGCTAAGTGCTCGTGCACCGTGGCCAGTGACGAGAGCTGGAAGGCTTTGGCAATTTCCGTGAGCGTCGGCGCGTAGCCGTTCTCTTTGATGGACTTCTGCAGGTACTCCAGGATAGCGCGCTTTTGTTTGTGGAGGATTGGGGCCATAGGTGCAGGGGAGTATAGCCGAAGGAAAGCCGAAGTGCAAGATGGAGCATCCTGAATGCTAAGGATTCAAAGGGTGTCAGATGAAACACCCTCGGTATGGCTGTGGATAACTTTTGGCGCTAACGGTAGCTGAGAAAACGGTTCCCTGCACAATGTATTTGCTTTTAATTGGGGGAAAATGAGCAAAAACTGCATTGACCC
>CAIPSZ010000155.1 GCA_903867845.1 Candidatus Kerfeldbacteria bacterium
ATGTTGCAATACTTGTCATGCGACGCGCAGATTGTTGATTAATTCTTGCGGCTTCAGTAGCATCTTTTGTAATTGCTGTTAATTTATTAACTTCCTCAGTTAGTTTCCTTGTTTGCTCAACATTCAGCGCACTAACATCCTTAAGTTGATGGGTTGCGCGTTTCTGTAACTCATTTAGTCCAATCTGAATTAATGGTCCAAGTTGGAGGACCTTATTGGGGTTCGCTCCAGTAACAAATATTTCTTGGTAAAATCCATTTATTGCTTGCGAAATTTCTCCATCAGTACATTCAGTTGGATAATTCGGCGGAAGGATTGCCATAAATAATTAAGGACTGGTGGACCGTAGCGGATTTGAACCGCTGACCCCCGCATTGCAAATGCGGTGCTCTACCGCTGAGCTAACGGCCCTAATTTAGAGTGACTGATTCTGATCCTCGGCAGCTGGCTGGCTTGGACCATTCGGATTGAACACCTTTGCCAGCCCGGATGCAAGCCCGCCGCTCATGAGCAGGAAGGAGAGGAGAATGATGACGACGCCGATGAGCTTGTAGAAGAGCCGCGTGCCGCCATCGCTTCCTAAGTGCATTTCGGCCCACTCAATGCGCCCCATATTATCCATGAGCCAGTTGGACTTCCAGATGATGACGAAGCCGATGCCGATGAGAATGATGCCAATCACGTACTTCATAAAGAGATTGTATCACGGGGTCCCCAGAAATTTGGCGCGGACCGAACGGAGTGAGGGAGCACGAATTTCTGGGGTATAGCGAGGCTACTCGCTGAGGCCGGAGCAGGATGCGGCTTGCCGCGTCATGTGCAGGTCGATGCGAGTAACGATATGGTGGGCGGAGAAGGATTCGAACCCTCGACCCCTTCGGTGTAAACGAAGTGCTCTAACCAGCTGAGCTATCCGCCCATACGTACAAACCCTAGTATTTGTAGCATTTCTCGGGTTTGCGGTGTAGTGTACTATGCAGTTTCAGTAACAATTCAGCAAGGCTTAATACTCTACCACAATGCGCATCCTCCTTATTGAAGATGAACACAAGATCGCCCAAGCCCTGAAACGAGGCCTGGAGCAAGAAGCCTACGCCGTGGACGTGCTGTACGAAGGCATCCAGGGCATGGCCCGTGCCTTGCGCGGGAACTACGACCTCCTTATCCTGGACCGGATGCTCCCCGGTGTTGCCGACGGTTTGGAAATTTGCCGAGCGATTCGCAAAGCTGGATTGCACCAGCCGGTCCTCGTGCTTACGGCGAAGGATGCTACTGCCGACCGCGTAGATGGTTTGGATGATGGCGCCGATGACTACCTGAGTAAACCGTTCTCCTTCGAAGAGCTCCTTGCGCGCATTCGCGCACTGCTCCGCCGGCCCAACCAGACCCTAGGCACAAGCTTGAAAGTTGCGGACTTGGAGCTTCGCCCGGATACGTTCACTGTGCAACGTGATGGGAAAACCATCCAGCTCTCCAACAAGGAGTTCGCCTTGCTGGAGTACTTCATGCGTAACCCCGACCGCATCCTAACCAAAGACCAAATCATCAAGCACGTGTGGGACTTCGACGCAGACATCCTGCCCAACACGGTGGAAGCCTTCGTCGCATCACTTCGGCAGAAAGTTGACCGCCCCTTTCCCCAACCGCTCCTGCACACCGTGCGTGGCTTTGGGTACAAATTCACCACCACGCCATGAACCTTGCAACAGACATTCGACACGCCGTGCGCTCACCAGTGGTACGACTCACACTCTGGTACGTCCTTATCGTCATGGTGATTAGCGTCGGGTTCAGCACGTTCATCTACCGTCAGACGGCTTCCCAGCTCCAAGCTGACTTCATCCCGCACGGACCCAACATCGGGACTTTTGACGATCCATTCACCCAGCCAATTCGCGACCGCGTCCAGCAACTGTTCCAGGATCGCTACGATGCGGCGACATCGCACCTACGCGCGCAGCTCATCCTCATAAACCTTCTGGTGCTCCTTGCCGCGAGCTTAGCAAGCTACTTCTTAGCCAAGCGCACGCTCCGACCAATTGAAAAATCTCTAGAAGAGCAACGGCGCTTTACCGCGGACGCATCACACGAACTACGCACCCCGCTTGCCGCCATGCAAGCAGAAATTGAAGTCGCTTTGCGCAACGCGCGCACCTCACCGCAAGAGCACGTGGACATCCTGCGCAGCAACTTGGAAGAAATCCACCGGTTAGAGCAACTCTCGCGCGGGTTGCTACGCTTGGCGAAGGGCGAGTCACCCGATGCAACATTCATGCCCACGCCAGTGCCGGTGAGTGCAATTGTGGATGAGGCGGTTCGCGCGGTAACCCCGCACGCCGAGCGCAAACACATCTCTGTCGACCGCGTGGACTTGAAAGGCTCAATCCTCGGCGAGCACCGAAGTCTCGTCGACTTGCTCGTCATCTTGCTGGACAATGCGGTGAAGTACAGCGATGAAAAAACCACGATCCGCGTCGCCGCCGAAGAGGGGAATCGCAGCGTCATTCTCCGCGTACAAGACCACGGCATCGGCATCAAAGCATCGGACCTCCCGCACATTTTCGACCGCTTCTACCGCGCCGATATTTCCCGTTCCAAAGACCACGTAGAAGGCTACGGTTTGGGCTTGCCCATTGCGAAGCAGATTGTGGAACGCCACCACGGGAAGATTGACGTGCAAAGCACTATTGGTGAAGGCACTACCTTTACCCTTACCCTCCCCCGGGCTAAAACCTAGCTGGCATTCAGGTTTTGTTCAGCTCAAACTCGTACGCTAGACGTATTCATGCAGTAACTTTCCTTTTCGTCTCCTAACGCGCCGTTTATGGCTACACGTCGAACTCGGACTATCGTCATTATCCTTGCCATTGCAATCGTTGCCGTGGGTGGGTACTTCCTCACCCGGAAACGGACGAAAACGGCAGCCACCACCTACACCACGTCTGCAGCGACCAAGGGGACGCTTGTCGTTTCGGTCTCCGCGTCAGGAACCGTAGCCAGCACTGATCGTGTGTCCGTCACGACTGGTGTAACGGGTACGGTAGCAACCGTGTACGTGAAAAATGGTGACACGGTGAAGGCCGGACAGAAACTCATGACAATGTCGCTGGATACGACAAGCGAACTATCCCGTGAGCAGGCGAGTATATCGCTCCAATCGAGCAAAGACGCACTTGCCATGGCCAAGAACAATCTGGTCAATGCCAAGGCGGCAATTACGTCGGCGCAGAACGCAATCACCCAAGCGCAGGCCGATAAGACCCAGGCATACACCGACTACCAGACTGCCGTTACCGCGTACAACACTGCGGTAACGAATGATGCGGCAGTCTCTAGCCTCGCCACAACTGACCCAACCCGGGTGGCGAAAGACAAAGCGCTCACCGACGCGACGACGGCAAAAGCGCAGGCGCTGTCAAAGTACAACGCATCAATCTCCGCACTAACGCAGGCAAAGTTAAACCTCCCCACAACCCAGCTGAAAGCGACCGATGCGGCAACGGCAGTTACCAAAGCGCAAACGGACCTGAAGGTTGCCCAGAATGCGTACGACGCAACCTCGCCGACTATTACTGCACCACGTGCTGGGGTGGTTGCGGACGTCACTATTGCTGCGGGCGCCACGTTGAGTACCAGTGCAAGTTCTTCCGCGCAAGGAGCCAGTAGCGCAGCCGGTACCAAGGTTGCAAGTATCATGACCGGCAACCCGCAGACCATCACGGTTACCTTGCAGGAAGCAGACATTCCTAAGGTTGCCAGTGGTCAAGCTGCAACGATTACCGTAGATGCCATTGCGGATAAAACCTTCACGGGAAAAGTCATTGGCGTTGATACCAGCGGAACGGTGAGCTCAGGAGTGACTTCGTACACGGCGACCGTGCAGTTTGATAAGGTCGCCGCCGGAGTACTCCCGAACATGTCCGCGACGGTCGACATTATCACGAGCACGAAAACCGATGTCGTACTCGTACCAGTTGGTGCCGTGAAGACGAGCAACGGCCAGACGACGGTGCAAGTCATGAAGAATGGCACGCCCTCAACAGTCGATGTTACGGTTGGCTTGGAATCGGATAGCCAAGCTGAGATTGTGAGCGGCGTGAGCGTTGGTGATGAGGTCGTGACTGCAACCATTACCGCGAATTCGAATACCAATGCGTCGAAGACTTCTACTGGCGCAAGCTCACTCTTTGGTGGCACGACCAGTACCCGTGGTTTCTCGGGCGGCGGTGCCGTTCAATTCCAAGGTGCTCCTCCTGGCTTGTAATGCTCATGATTGAAGCGAATAAACTACGAAAGGAATACCACATTGAAGGCGTCGAAACGGTTGCCCTTGCTGACGTGACTTTCTCCATAGCGAAAGGAGAATTCGTCGCCATCATGGGACCGTCAGGGAGTGGGAAGTCCACACTCATGCACATCCTCGGCGCCTTGGACCAGCCAACCTCGGGGACGTACGTGCTCGATGGACAGGATATTAGCCACGTAAGTGACCGTGACTTAGCTGGCATTCGGAATCGCAAAATTGGATTTGTCTTCCAATCGTACAATCTACTCCCGCGTACGCCGGCGATTAAAAACGTCATGCTGCCCATGATGTACGCGAACGTGGTGCCTGCTGAGCGAACCGAACGCGCCGCGAAACTGCTTACCCTGGTTGGGCTGCACGACCGGATGGGACATCGATCCAATCAGCTCTCGGGTGGTCAGCAGCAGCGCGTGGCCATTGCCCGCGCCCTCGCCCTCGATCCCGCCATCATCCTGGCGGACGAGCCCACGGGAAATCTTGCCACCACGCAAGCTGAGGAAATCATGCACATCTTCCGCGACCTCCACAACGAAGGGCACACTATTGTCATGATCACCCACGAGCCCAGTGTGGCGAGGTATGCGAAACGGGTCATCACCCTTCGCGACGGTCGCATTGTCAGCGACCAGAAGCAGTAATTTATGCGTGTCCTCGACCTCCTCACCACCGCGACTGACTCCCTCCGCCTGAACAAGATGCGTACCGCATTAGCGATGCTTGGCATTGTCATTGGCATTGGTGCCGTTATCGCCCTCATCTCCCTTGGTCAGTCCAGCCAGAATTCCGTCGCAAGCCAAATTAATTCTCTTGGGAAGAATTTGATCACTATTTCACCCGGCGCTACGGTAAGCGGCGGCGTGCGCGGTGCCGCGGGCGGGCGGACGACGCTCACCCTAGACAACGCGCAGAAAATTGCAGAGGCCGCATCGAGCCTCTCCATTGCCGCGGTATCCCCAGAGTACAGCACGCGCTCGCAGGTAACGGTGAGCACGACGAATACGAACACGCAGATCATCGGCGGAACCACTTCATACGAGAACGTGCACGCGGTGACCATGAGTAGTGGCTCCTTCATTGGCCAGTCCGACCTGGATAGCTCGGCGAAAGTTGCGGTGCTGGGCCCGACCGTGGCGAGCACGCTCTTCAGCGATACGACGAGCGCCATTGGCCAAACCATTCGAATTAACCGCACAGCCTTCCGCGTCATTGGCATCATGACCGCCAAAGGCGGCACTGGGTTTCAAAATCCTGACGATATGATCATCATCCCGCTGACCACGGCGCAGCAGAAGTACGGGGTGAAGAACGTTAGTTCCATTGCCATTACCGCAAATGATGGTGTTGACCTGACGACCGTGGAGAACCAAGTAGGTAGCTACTTGCTCACCCTCCACAACATTAGTGACACGAGCAGTGCCGACTTCACCATCCGCAACCAGCAGGACCTCATTGGTGCGGCGACGAAAGTGACCAGCACGCTCACCGCCTTACTCTCCGGTATCGCCGCCATCTCCCTGCTCGTCGGTGGTATTGGCATCATGAACATCATGCTCGTCACGGTCATCGAGCGCACACGGGAAATTGGCTTGCGCAAAGCTCTCGGTGCCACGAGTGGCGTCGTCATCACCCAGTTTCTCACCGAGTCCATTTTCCTCACGGTCATTGGCGGTGCACTGGGTATTGTCCTGGGCGGGATTCTCACCGCCATAGCAGCAAAAGTCCTGAACATGAGCGCCTCGCTCACGGTTCCGGCAATTGTCCTCGCCGTTGGAGTCTCTGCGGGTATTGGCATCATCTTCGGCTGGTACCCAGCGCAGAAAGCCGCACACCTTTCACCTATTGACGCCTTACGTTTCGAATAATTTTCACTCGTAACCCATACATCGTATGAATGAACAGCCAATCCAGAGTGCGCCTGAGCCGTACCCGAAAGCCAGTCGCTCCATGAAACAGTCAGCGGTCATCGGAATCGCCATTGCCGTCCTCATCATCGGGGGCGGTGGGGGATTCTACAGTGGCATGCAGTACGAAAAGCAGACGCTCAAGAAGAACCCGCAGCAACTCTTTACTGCAAACGGTATAGGTAGCGCTCGGCAGTTCCCCGGCGGGAACACCAATCGCGCCTTCCGTGGTGGCGCCTTTGGCGGAGGCGTACGCGGGA
>CAIPSZ010000156.1 GCA_903867845.1 Candidatus Kerfeldbacteria bacterium
CAGTACCAGGAGGCGCAGCGCCTTGTCAATTTGCTGGAAAACAATACATTTCTTCAAAGTTCAACCTCCTACACAATGCTTTTTTCTGAAACTGCAGCTTAATTCCGCATTTGTAATGTGTCAATCTGCTGGCAAAAATGGTTTGCACAGCGCTTCGGGTACGCGTTTTAAAGCTGGCGTGAGAAATCCGGCGACGATGAGTGCCCGGGCTTGGTCATACGGAATACCACGGCTCGTCAGGTAGAAGATCTGTTCATCATTGAGACGACTCGTGGTAGAACCGTGCGAGGCTTTCACGTCATTTGCCTCAATTTCCAATGTTGGAAGAGAATCAGCGACGGCATCATCGAGGAGGAGGACGTCATCACGGTAGTAGGATTTGGTCTGCTGGGCGCCTTCGGCAATTTTAATGAGCCCGGTGAATACGCCGCGTGCGTGCTCTTCGTACACGCCACGCACGTACACGTCGCCGTGCGTGTGCGGCACAGTGTGCTCGAGGACAACCTGGCAACGGTGGTGTTCACTGCCACGACCGTGGTACATGCCGGTGAACGACGCGCTGGCTCCTTCACCAGCGAGTACGGCGTGCACGTCGGTATCCAACCTGCTCCCGCCCATGGCGCGGTCAATGAGGTGGAGCTGGCTATCCTTCCCCAACGTTGCCCGGACGTTGAGCACGCGGAAGGCATCTTCGGCGTACGTTGCGGCCGTGAGCACGGTGAGGTTTGCGCCATCAGCGAGGGTGATGTCCACGTTCGTCAGCCCGGATTTCGGTGACAGCGTGAGCTCACGCGTTTCGCCAGCACCAAGGTGGAGGCCTTCACCGTGCAACGGCAAATGCTCTGGTAGCGCGCGGAGCGGGTCATTCTTGAGTTTGGCAAGTTGTAGGTTGCTCATCCCACGCTCCCTTCCATTTCCAAACGAATGAGTCGATTCAATTCCACGGCATATTCAAGTGGCAACTCTTTTGCTACCGGTTCTATAAATCCTTGCACGATGAGACTCCGCGCTTCCTGGTCGGGAATCCCACGAGATTGCAAGTAGAAGAGCTGCTCCTCGCCGATCTTCCCCACGCTCGCCTCGTGCGCCACGGCCACGTCAGACTCGCGAATGTCCATGGTGGGGTACGTGTCGGAACGGGAGGATGCGTCCAGCAGCAGTGCATCGCA
Source organism: Candidatus Kerfeldbacteria bacterium (assembly GCA_903867845.1). GTDB lineage: Bacteria > Patescibacteriota > Patescibacteriia > PEXW01 > PEXW01 > CAIPSZ01. The sequence continues at coordinate 1,170 of CAIPSZ010000156.1, forward strand.
CACGACCGAGGATTTGCACCCCCGCATGCCTTTGGGAATCTGCACCAAGCCGCGGTACGACGTGCGACCACGCTCCTTGCTAATCGATTTCGAAATAATGGTTGAGGATGTATCCGGCGCGCCGTGAATGGCTTTCGCGCCCACGTCCTGGTGCTGGCCATCGCCGGCGAATGCGACGGAGAGCACGTCTCCCCGCGCCCCGCGTCCGAGCAGGTACACGCTGGGGTACTTCATGGTGAGCTTGCTCCCCAGGTTGCCGTCCACCCATTCCATGGTCGCGTCCTCGTACACGAAGGCACGCTTGGTCACCAAGTTGTACACGTTCTTCGACCAGTTCTGCACCGTTGTGTAGCGCACGCGCGCGCCTTTTTTCACAATGATTTCCACCACCGCGGCGTGCAAGCTATCGGCCGAGTACACCGGCGCGGTGCAGCCTTCCACGTAGTGCACTTCACTTCCCTCCTCAGCAATGATGAGGGTGCGCTCGAACTGGCCGGCGTTCGGCGCGTTAATGCGGAAGTACGCCTGCAGCGGGATCTGGACCTTCTTCCCTGCCGGCACGTACACGAAGCTCCCGCCGCTCCATACGGCGGTATTCAGCGCCGAAAAAATGTTGTCACCTGCTGGGACGACGGTACCGAAGTACTGCTTGAGAATGTCCGGGTGCTGCTTGAGCGCCGTGTCCATATCCAGAAAGATAATGCCCTGGTCTTCCAAGTTCTTCTTCAACGAGTGGTACACGGCTTCGGATTCGTACTGCGCCATGACTCCAGCCAGGTACTTCTGCTCGGCTTGCGGGATGCCAATGCGGTCGTAGGTTTTGCGTATATCCGCAGGCACATCATCCCAAGATTGAGCAACCTTGTCGGATGTCCGCAGGAAGTAGTGAATCTTTTGAAAATCGATATCCGAAAGTTTGCCGCCCCATGTTGGGATGCGCTTCTTCATGAACGTCTCCAAAGCCCGTAAACGATTCTCCCGCATCCAGGTTGGCTCATGCTTGGTATGCGAAATCGTCTCAACAACCGTTGTGGAGAGCCCGGGCTTAGATAGCGCTTGGTACAGGATTGGGTCGGCGACGTCGTTGTCTTTCAGCGCGGTGGTCACGCGGCAACCTCCTTGTAGCCCACGCGCTCAATATCGTACGCCAGTTCTTTGGTCCCGGTCTGCACCACGTGGCCAGCCACCAGCACGTGCACGCGGTCAGGCTGGACGAATTCCAGGATGCGCGAGTAGTGCGTGACCAGGAGCACACCCGTCCCCTGTTGCTTCGCGCGGTTAATCCCGGCGGAGACGATTTTCAAAGCGTCCACATCCAAACCCGAATCCGTTTCATCCAGAATTGCGTACATAGGTTGGAGTACCGCGAGTTGGAGCATTTCCATACGCTTCTTCTCCCCACCCGAGAAGCCTTCGTTAATCGCGCGCTTGGCAAAGGTGGGGTCAATGCTCAAGTCGTCCATGGCCTGCTTCAAGCGTGCGGAAAACGCTTTGTGGTCGAGCTTCCCGTCGTGCAAACTCCGCCAGGCAGTGCGGAGAAAATTCTGCACCGAAACACCAGGAATTTCTACTGGATACTGGAAGGAGAGGAAGAGTCCAGCCTGGGCGCGCGCTTCCGGTTTAGCGCTCGTCACATCCTTGCCATCGACGACAATTTGCCCGCCGGTTATTGCGTAGTGCGGGTGACCCATGAGCGCATTTGCCAAGGTCGACTTTCCGGAACCATTCGGGCCCATCAAGGCGTGCACTTCGCCCTTTGGAATTTCCAGATTGACGCTATGTAAAATCTCCCGGCCTTCGACCTGGACCTTGAGGTCACGGACGAGCAGGGACATAGCTGCTAGAGGACGCTCGCCAGCGTCGTTTCATTCAGCACCGCGTGCAGTTTGCGGTGCAAGGTGGTCCAGTGCGGTTTCATTGGGCAGTCTTCGGCGCGCGAGCACTCTTTCCCGGCTTCCGTGCAACGCACTGGCGTGAGTGGCCCTTCCAGCAGCTCTATGACATTGATAATTTTAATCGTCGCCGGCTTCTTGGCTAGCGTGTAGCCACCCTGCACGCCTTCCCGGCTCACCAGGTAGCCACCTTTCTTCAGGTCACCGGCGAGCCGGCTCATGTACCGGTACGGCAAGTGCTGCTCTTTAGCGATGATGCGGAGCGAGGAAAAGCCCTCTCGCTTGGCTAAGGCGCGGAGCAAGAGAATGGCGTAGTCGGCTCGGGTGGAGATGAATGCCATATAAACTCGTAGTTAAGTAGCATTAGTTTAGTACTCCTCTCAAAAACCCGCAAGTCTGCATTGTGCTCAGTAAAAAGGACCTCACAATCGCTCGACGCGTGGGATTTCTAGGATTTGATCACCCGTAATGTCCAGGTCGCTAAACCCTCATCCGTAATCGTCAGGGTGTGCAAGCCTTCGCTGATGTCGGCGGTCATGGTCTGGTTGGTAATTGCCTCGAACGACTTTGCAACCTTCCCGTTCAGGACGAGATCGAGGTTATCAATGCTAAGCATGACTTTCCCCTTACTCACGCCCAGGGCGAAGCTGTAGTTCGTGCTCGTGGGGAAATCCACAATGAACTGGTTCTGGTTGGTTGCGTGAATTGCGCCGATGCTGTCATCAACGAAACCGTCGATGCTAAAGGGTGGCGTCGGTGGTGGGTAGACGGTCATGACGCCAGTGAGGTTGCTCGTGGAGAAGTAGTGCTTGCCGCGGGTAAAATCCTGGCCCGCGAGCCATACCTTCCCACTGGCGTACGTACCGTTGAGCAGCTGGAAGGAAACGTCGAGGGCGAGCATTGGGCCGGACGTATCCTGCCCTCGGGTAAAGCTCACGCCGTAGTTCACGCTTGCGAGCGCGATGTTCGAGACAAGTGGAATGGTCGTTGTGCCTTGCCCTTTCACGGCCGTGAATGAGAAGCTCTGCGCCGCGCGGAACGGCGTGGAGCGAACGGCAACCGGCGTATTCGTGGTGGGGATACTCTGGAGTTGCTCCAGGACTTTTGGATCCTTATCTGGTGGCAAGAGCGGGTCGTACCCAGTTGCGACTTCTTCACCATCCGGGTACCCATCATTATCCGTATCCGGATTGAGTGGATCCGTGTGGTACTTTAATTCCTGCGCGTTCGTCAGACTGTCTTTGTCAGGATCAGCATTGGGGTCAAGTAGCGCGGGATTCGCATTGGTATTCGCGTTCCCATTTGCGTTACCGTTGGTCACGCTCGCATTCGCATTGCTCGCACTGTTCGTGTTTTGATTTGCGTTGCCCGTTGCATTGACGTTTGCATTGCCATTCCCGTTCACGTTTGCGGGTGTCGCCTTCTTCCCGCACGCCGAAAGTCCCACGGCTAGGCCGAAGCAGAGCATGCACGTCATGATGAAGGTACGGCGTTTCATACCCCCAGGATACCATGCGTCAGCAGTTCAGAAAACAACTGCTACTTCACCAGGGTTTCGGAAAACAGCAGGGCGTTTGGGATGTTGCGACCGGGCCCCACGCGGTACTTCCCGATGTAGTAGAGTGCTGATGAGCCACCACCGTCCAGGTTCATGGCGTACTCCATCTTGAACGCACTCATGACGGCGGCGAGATCAAGAACGGTCGCCCCACTGGCAACGATGAGGTAGGCGTTCTTCCCTTTGAACCCTAAACCACTGCGATTGCCCTTCGCCGTACGCTGCTTGGTATCGAGCTGGTTGGATTGGACGACAACTTGACCGTTCACAATGAGTGCTGGGTCATTGGAGATGAGCGCGGTAAGCTTCGTCTGGTACTGCGCTTCAAAGGCGGTTTGCCCCGGCCACTCCCGTGCTTCGCGGTAGAAGTGCCAGTGGTTTTCCGTATCGAATGCCACGAGCGGACCATGGTTGAACTTGTTCTGGTGAATGTTCACGAACGTATTGCGCACGGTGTTGTAGACCATCCAGAAGTACGTACCGTACTGCCCCGCACAGGCGGCGTAGTCGTACGGGCAGAAGTACGAACCGTTGATTCCGGCAAATCCCTGCACGCGCTGGACGTACTTGAGCAGCGGGGAAACGGGACAGTTGTTCGTGCAGTCGTACGCGGACCCGGTGAGCGAGTAGATGTGGAGCTTGGGATTCGCCAGGTTGATAGCGACCACGTTTGCCGTAAACGTCCCGCGACTCGTTTGAATGCTCCAAAGGCGCCAGGATGAATTTGGCGTCGCGACAGACGTTGGGGTGGTAACGGTCACTGCCTCCACCGTGGGCGCAAAGATGGTGAAGCCTAGTACCGCAACGGCAAGGAGGAGAAGGGCTTTCCGCATAGAGCCATGGTAGCATGGTACCTGAACTGCATATATACTAGGTAACTCCTTCTCCTTAGCACGCACGACCTCTATGCAACCACATATCCTCGTCATCCTCGGTAGCACCCGAACCGTACGGGCAGGAGAAAAAGTTACTTCCTGGCTCCTCCCGATTGCCCAGAAGCGAACCGACGCAACCTATGAACTCATTGACGTGCGAGCGCTTAATTTACCTATTTTTTCCAATCCAAAAAGTCCAAAGACAATTGAGCACGCGTACGAGGATCCACGCGAGCAAGCCTGGGTAGCAAAAGTGGAAAGCGCGGATGGCTTCATCATCGTCACCCCCGAGTACAACCACGGGTACCCACCAGCATTGAAAAACGCGTTAGACTGCGTCTACGCTGGTTGGAATAATAAACCGGTTGCCTTTGTAAGTTATGGTGGGATTGCCGCTGGTACCCGCGCAGTCCAGCAGCTTCGCCAAGTCGTGGTTGAGCTCCAAATGACTCCAATTCGTAACCAAGTGGCCATCCCGTTCATTAGTGCAGCGTTTGATCCAGATGGAAAGCCCCTGAACGCCGCTCCCCTAGAAAAGAGCGTCTATGCTATGCTGGACCAACTTTCCTGGTGGGCCAACGTGCTCAAAGAGGGTCGAACCGCCCACCCCCTACCTGTTTAACTCAACGCCACTAACCCATACCCATGAGCGATATCATTACGGTTACGAACCTCAAGAAAACCTACGGTGACTTTACCGCAGTAGACAGCATCAACCTGATCGTCCACCAAGGCGAAACCTTCGGCATCCTTGGCCCGAATGGTGCCGGAAAAACCACAACCTTGGAAATGATGGAGGGCTTGAAAAGCATTACCAGTGGGACGGTGATCCTGGATGGCAAAGACGTCACCACGCACACGCGAGATGTGAAGAGCGTCATCGGCGTGCAGCTGCAATCCTCTACGTTCTTCGATGGCTTGAACCTCAAAGAGCTCATCGAGACCTTTGCCGCACTCTACAATCAGGAAGCTGATGCCATGGAGCTCCTGCGCGAGGTGCAGCTGGAGGAGAAGGCGAAGAGCATGGTGAAGGAACTTTCCGGTGGGCAGAAGCAACGCCTCTCTATTGCGGTAGCTCTGGTGAACAAACCGAAGGTGCTCTTCCTGGATGAACCAACGACCGGTCTGGACCCCCAAGCTCGCCGAAACCTCTGGGACCTCATAAACCAAATCAAAGGTGGCGGAGTAACTATCATCATCACGACGCACTACATGGAAGAAGCCGAAGTCCTGTGCGACCGCATCGCCATTATGGACAATGCGAAGGTCATTGCGCTTGACACGCCCAACGGCTTGCTCAAACTCGCGGACGTCGGAACGACGATTGCATGTCACGTGGATAAAAAGGTTGAAGCCAGCGCGCTCAAGCAACTTCCGAACATTAATGGGATGGAAGTACATGATCAGAGCTTTTCGCTCAACACGCACAAGCCAGAACTGACCCTCCCCGCACTATTCACCTTTGCGAAGGAGCACGGCATTGCGCTTCATGATGTGCAGGTGCACCAAGCAACACTGGAAGATGTCTTCCTCAAGCTCACAGGACGTAAGCTCCGCGACTAACCATTCCTCTGACTTCCACTCTATGACTATTCGCAAACTTACCATCGCTTCCCTGAAGATGTTCGTACGGAACAAGCAATCTTTGTTCTTCACGCTCTTCATGCCGTTCCTCTTCATTGGCATCTTCGGCGTCATTGGCTTTGATAAGCCACAGTCCATAGACCTTGGCATTGTCACGCAGTCCCCAAGTCCATCCACCCAAACGTTCTTGAACTCGCTCGGCAACATCTCAGCGTTCAAACTGCACAATGGTAGCGAAAGCGACGAACGCGCGGAGCTCCAAAAAGGAAATCGCGCCGTTGTCCTCATCGTGCCGAACGATCTCTTCCCCGACCCTTCAGCGAAGAGTGCTCCAACCACGAAAACCGTGACGATCTTGGAGAACATTGCGTACGAGCAGCAGGCGCAGACTGCCATTAGCATCCTAGGTCAGTTGTTTGACAAGACCACGCTGCAGA
>CAIPSZ010000157.1 GCA_903867845.1 Candidatus Kerfeldbacteria bacterium
ATTTTCATGGTCACGGTTTGCCCGATGAGATCCTGTGGGGCTTTTGCCCCAAGGAGTTCCGCAGTTGTCGTGCTCACCACTGCGCTCTTGTCATCATCCGATGCGAAGGTTGAGCCGAACGTCGTCGTTACCCCTTCCATGGTCAAGTACTTCGCCTGTACGCCGTAGAGCGCGGTGTCGGTGGCGACATCGCCCTTTACCGCTTGCCCGGATTGGGAGATGGACGAGCTAACGCTGACGACGTTGGGGATGCCGCGAAAATTCGCCAGCGAAGCGTCGTCGATTTTCAGCAATGTGGATGCTCCGACGCTGACGTCCAAGACGGTAATTGCCGCAACATTGGTAATGCGGTTGACGATGAGCGCTTGCAGGCCAAAACCCAAGCTGACGAGGAAGACAATAGCGCCAATGCCTATGGCCATACCGCCAATGGTCAGGAATGACCGGAGCTTGCGCATGCGCAGGCTCGACATAGCCATGTAGATGATGTAGCCGAACTTCATACGTGGTTATTTCAAGAAAGTTCCCGTTCCAGAAAGGATTTTTCCGTCACGGACGTAGATGGTTTGCGAAGCGTAGTGCACGTACTCCATGTTGTGCGTGACCATGATGATGGTGAGCTTTTTGTCCTCGTTCAAGTGCTTGAACGTTTGCATCACCTTTTCCGCAGATTCGGTATCCAAGTTTCCGGTTGGCTCATCAGCAATGAGAATGGTCGGGTCGTTCACGAGCGCGCGCGCGAGCTGCACCTTTTGCTGCTGACCACCCGAGAGTTCCGACGGAATGAACTTCGCGCGCTGGTCCATGTCGAACTGCTTGAGGAGCTTGAGCGCCCGGGTTTCCCGTTCCTTGCGACGGATACCCAGGATTGCTAGGGGAAACGCGACGTTGTCCAAAACAGTCAGCGAGCGAATCCAGTCAGACTTCTGGTACACGATGCCGATGCGACTCAAACGGAAGCGCGCCAGGTCATCAGGTGACTTCTTATCCAGCCGTTCGCCCGCAATGGTCACTTGCCCGCTGGTGGGATGTTCCAAGCCGAGCAGCGTGTGGAGCAGCGTGGACTTCCCACTGCCGGACGGCCCGAGGATGATGACGAACTGCTCGGGCTGAATTTCTAGGGAGACGTCTTTAAGAATACGCACGGGTTCTTTGCCCAGGCGGAATTCCTTAATGACATTCTTGACGGTGATGAGCGGCTTGATTGCCATGGGTGAAGTGTACCAGGGGTGGCTTAGTTACCGAAGAGCTTGCCGATACCACCGAGCCAGGAGAAGGTGTCTTCGAGGTTGGCGAGGACAATTTGCAGGAAGGATTGTCGAGCGCGGCTGGTGAGGATGGAGTAGCCCTGCGAGAGTGATTGGTTCCCCGCCTTATCCTTGGTGACGATGCGGAAGTGGTAGGTCTTTGCCGGGGTGAGGCCGCCAACCACCAAAAGGTGGTCGCGGACGCGTTCGGCATTCTCATCAGATTTTGCGCTGTAGCTTGACCCCGAAAGCCCTTCACCGTACTCAATTTGCGACGTGGCAGCCTCATTCGTCTTCCAGGAGATAATGATTTGGATCTTCGCCGCATCACCCGAACCAACAGTATTGGATTCGGACTTCACATCGCTGATGATTGGCGGAGTTTTATCCTCCAACGTGCGGAACTTGTTCTCCGTGGAGACTGCTTCATTGCCGAATTGGTCACGCCCACGCACTTTGAATTTGTACTCCGTGGCGTCATCCAGGCCAAATACCAAGATGCTGTGCTCCGTCACCTGGGAGCTGTTCCCCTGGGTCTTGTTCGGTGAGGTTTCATTGTAGTACTCCACTTCAGACGTCGTCGGGACGTTGGTGGTCCACTTCACCTCGGTTTGGCCTTCGGCCTTGTTCGCCGAGCTCACGGTGAGCACCTTCGGGAAGGTGAGGGTGGTGAAGTTGTAGTCATCTGACGAAATCGGGTTATCCGAGCGGTCCTTACCCTCAATGCGGAAGTGGTAGGTGGTGCTGTCCTTTAAACTTTCCAACTTCACCGTGTGCGTCGTGGAGAAGCTCCCAGACGTATCAGCAAAAGTGAAGCCGTACTTGGTCGTTGTACCGTACTGAATGGTCGCGCTTGCCTCCTTGGTAGTGGTCCATGAGATCGTAATGTCGGTGAGGTGGATGTCGCTAATTTTCACATCCGTCACGCGTGGCGCTTCCAAGGTGGTGAACGTCCCCACGTCAGAGCTGGCAACGTTCTGGTCAATGTCCAAGCTTTTCACTTTGTAGGAGTATGTGGTGGACGCTTTCAAACCAGTGATGCGCACGCTATGCTGCGTCACTTGGGTGGCCGTTCCCTGCTCGTCACTCGTCTTCGCGTCCTTGAGACCGTCGGCAGTTAACCCGAAGTCGACGAACGACGACGCGCTCCGTTCGGTTTCCCACGTCACGGTTGCGGCAAACGAATCTGGCACGACGGTCGGTCCTTCGGTAATTGGTGGTGGGCTGGTGAAGCGGCCCTGCGGGATAGCGGCGAGTTTTACGGTTTCGTCTGACGCGGCACCCGCTTTGTCCTTTGCGGTTACTTTGTACGTGTAGGCAATCCGGGAACCCAGACAATTTATCTTGATGGTGTCCAAGTGCTTAACATTATTGACCAGAACCTTGGCACCAACAGATCGGAAGAGCACACGTCTGAACTCCAGTCACATCA
>CAIPSZ010000158.1 GCA_903867845.1 Candidatus Kerfeldbacteria bacterium
CACCGTTTAGCAATTGATAGAGTGGAGAGCACGCCAGACCAGAAGCTCGTGGTCACCGGCCGCTTCCTGAAGAATACCTTCAACCTCTACAACCCCGTCATGGGCGACATGCGCACCATGCGTGGCTTGGTGGTGGACCCAAAGTCGGGACAGCTCATTACCTTTTTGGAACTGCGCCAGCACGAGACGAGCGAGTCGGTGCCCATGTGGATCCACCGCAGCCAGGGCACGGATGGGAAGGCGTTGGTGTTCCGCCGTACGTACGGTGATCACTGGTATGGCACCACCTTCCACTTCCCGAAATCCGTGAACATCACAGCAATAGACCGTCCATTCGGTGGTTTCAAACTGGACGCCAAAGGAAAGCGTGAAATCCCCTTCACCATCACCGCGGACACGAACGACCTTACCGACCTCACCTACCGTTGCTCGGTAATGCCCGCCGAGGCTGTTGATTGGAAGGTTTTTGGTAAGGATGGGGCCGCTCTACGAAAGTTCTGGGCGCGCACGAAAATTGAAGTAGACCACCTCATTACCTGGGGCAAGACGAGCGGCGACCGTTTCGGTACCGTCTTCCCCCGCGACTGGATGGAAACCGTTCTCCTCGGCGCGGGCGACATCCCGGCGGAAATTGTGGACGCCATGATCACCCGTGCGGTGGCGAACATCGATAGTCGGGGTCGCATGTGGCACGAGGATGTCGTGGGAGAGTACCGCTACCGGCACCAGCTGGCGGGTAAAGACTTGTTCGACCGGAAGATGATCGACATTGAACCGCTCGTCATCCTGGCATTGCGCTACGCATCGCCGAACTTGTGGGCGAATCGCGACGTGGTGGCCAAGCTACGCAAGGTAGCAACCTACGTGATAACGCATGCCCAGCGCAAACTCTTCATTGCGTTCAAGAAGAAGCCGAAGGCCCACCAGACCAAAGAGGAACCGTACTACCTGGTCGGCGACTGGCGCGATAGCACGTGGGCGTACAAGAAAATCCACCCACACCTAGCACCGTTCGACGTGAGCGCCAGCCACTACCCCGAAGCGCTCAAAGAAATCCAAGTGCTCGCCGACAAGTTGAACCTGAAGATTGCCGGGCTCGCTAGTTTGGTGAAAACCTGGGAGAAGAAAGCATCGCTCTACGCCTTCACCAATCCTGACAACCTGCCCGCATACGCACTCGCCGTCTACAACTTCAAGCAGGATGTCCACGTGAGTGGCAAGCAACTCCACGACCAGCTATTGAAGGTGAACCACCTGGATGAGTGTTACCGCTACGCCTTTGGCCAAGGTACAGAGGCTGACCTGGTGAGCTTCTGCAAGCGCCTCGGCGACCCGCACTACTTCGCCACCGCCAGCGGGCCCACACTCGTCGCCGCAAATAACGGCATGGGCTACACCACGCAGGAGTACCACGGCCTCGTCATCTGGACGAAGCAGGTAGCGTTCACCATCCTTGGCATAAACCGCCACCTGGAACGCGCGAAGAAGGCAGGATGGTCCAGCGCGACGCAAACGCTCCTAAGAAAAACCGGGCTGGAGCTCTGTCGCACAATGGTACGGACGTTCACCAAGCTCAAGGCTATTCCCGAGCTCCACTACGACGACCACGGTATCCCCCACTTCTTCACCGACCAAATTGGGGCGGGCGAGCACATGAGCGTCGTCCAGCTGTGGTCGGCCGTCGGTGCGCGGCGCATTTTCCGCGAGTACGGCAAGCTGCTGAAGAACCGGTGAACGCGTACCTAGACAAGCACGTTTTTTCACGGTAATCTGCCCATTCAGCGAGGTTTTTGCACAAACGCAATACCCTTCCTATGCCCATCCGTTTTCTCAAACCCATCACGCGCAAGCCTGTCCCGGATGACGCTCCCCACCGAGCGCGCAAGCCGTGGACCAAGAAGCGCATTTGGAAAACCGTCGGTCTAGCTGCTGGCGCGCTCTTCTTTGTGGGCATGATTGTTGCCGTGGGGGCCTTTGCGTGGGTGAGCCGTGACCTACCCGACCCGAACCGCATCATGGATCGCGCGGTCTCACAGAGCACGAAAATCTACGCGCGCGATGCGACCACCGTGCTCTACGACATACACGGTGATGAGAACCGAACTCTGGTGAAAATCCAAGATATCCCGAAAGATGCGCAGCAAGCAACAATTGCCCTTGAAGATAGGAATTACTACAAGGAAGGGGCGATCAGCATCCGCGGGCTCGTGCGCTCAGCGGTCACCGACATCTTCAGCGGTGGGAGCAGTCAGGGTGGCTCAACGATTACGCAGCAGTTCGTGAAGAACGCCATCTTGAGTAATGAGAAAACCGTCAGCCGCAAGCTCAAGGAGATCATTCTTGCCTACGAAATTGACAAGCGCTTTAGCAAGGACCAGATCCTCCAGCTGTACTTCAACGAGATCCCCTACGGTTCCAACATCTACGGCATTGAAGCAGCGAGCCAGAGCTTCTTTGGGAAGTCGGTGAAAGACCTTAGCCTAGCGCAGTCCGCGCTCCTCGCGGCCATCCCGCAACGCCCGACCTACCTCTCACCGTACGGTAACCACACCGACGCGCTCGTGGCACGCCAGCAGTACGCCCTGCACCAGATGCAGGAGCAGGGGTACATCACGCAGGCGCAGCTTGATGACGCGTTAAAGGTGGACATTTTGAAGCAGGTGCAACCCAAGCGCGAGCAAATGAAAGCGCCCCACTTTGTCATGATGGTGAAGGAAGAGCTCGCCGACCGCTACGGGGAGCAGGTGCTGGAAAATGGCGGTCTCAAGGTCATCACTACCCTGGACTGGCACATGCAGCAGCTCGCCGAGCAAGCCATTGCCGACAACGCGCCGAAGAATGTGAAGAAGTACGGCGCGACGAATATGGCCATGACCGCGATTGACCCGAAGTCTGGTCAGGTTGTAGCCATGGTTGGCTCGCGGGATTACTTTGACACGGCAAACGACGGCAACGTGAACGTGGCCACGCGCCTGCGCAACCCCGGTTCGTCATTCAAGCCCGTCGTCTACCTCACCGCCTTCGAGCACGGCTACTCGCCGGACACACTCATGTTCGACTTGTCCACAAACTTCGGTGGCAACCCTCCGTACATCCCAAGCGACTACGACGGCAAGGAGCGTGGCCCACTCACCATGCGCAGCACGCTCGCTGGGTCGCTCAATATCCCCGCGGTGAAGACGCTCTACCTCACTGGCATTCCTGCAGTCATCGATCAGGCGCAGAAGCTTGGCTACACCACGCTCACCAAACCAGATTCCTACGGCCTCGCCCTAGCCCTCGGTGCTGCGCCCGTCACACTTCTGGAGCACACCAATACGTTCGCCACGCTTTCGCAGGATGGCATGCACCACCCCATTGCTGACATCCTGCGGGTGCAGGATAAGAACGGGAAAACTCTGGAACAGTTCAAGGACCAACCCACCCAGGTGGCGGACAAGGATGCGGTCGCTAATCTCCTGAGTATTATGACGGATAACAACGCGCGCAGCTTCATCTTCGGCGCCAAGACGCCGCTCGTCCTGCCAGACAGAACGCTCTTCGCCAAGACCGGCACCACGAATGACTGGCGCGACGGCTGGACGATGGGCGGCACGCCCTCGCTCGTGGCGGGCTTCTGGGCTGGCAACAACGACAACTCCAAGATGACCAAGGGCTCGGATGGCGTGTTCGTGGCTGCTCCGGCGTGGAATGAGTTCCTGAAGAACGCCCTGAAAGGGACGAAGAAAGAAGGCTACCCGAAACCACCGACCAACACATCAACGAAGCCGGTGCTGCAAGGGAAACTCGCTGGGGACGTGCCAATTTCCGTGGATACCGTTACGGGTGCGCGCATACCCGATAGCTGTCTGGCGACGTACCCGAAAGCCTTTGTGACGTCGGTAACGGTAAAGCAGGTACACGACATTCTGTACTACGTGAATAAGACCGATCCCCAGGGTGACCCACCTGCCGACCCAACGGTTGACCCGCAGTTCGCCCGCTGGGACGCCCCCGTACAGAAGTGGGCGAAGGCAAATGGGTACGTGCAGCAGGAACCGCCCCTTGGCGACTGCAGCTTGCGCGATCCTGCCGCCGCGCCAACAGTTGCCATTACGACGCCAACGCTCAACCAGACCGTGAGCAGCTTGAGCTTGCCCGTCAGCGCCACGACCGGTGGCCCACGGCCCACGACGAGTGTCACGTACACCGTTGATGGGAAGGTGCTCGGTACCGTCACGACAGCGCCAACCTTTGCGACGACCCTGGACCTCACGGGCTTTGAGAACGGCTTCCACACGCTCACCGCACAAGTCACGGATAACGTGCAGAATACCGGAAGCATGGACATCACCTTCAACTTGCTCGTGGGCCAGTAGGACACGAAGACGTCACTCATCACTTTGAAAAACCCCGACCTTTGCCGGGGTTTTCTTTATTGTGGACTGCACTACTGCCGGATGGGCATGACGAGGTACCGGAACGGCGGCTGTACCTTGCTGGGATTCACGGGAACAATGAGACCGGGACCCTTCTCGTCGTTGAGCTGAAGGGCGACTTCTTCCGTGCCCGCAACGGCGAGCCCATCGAGGAGGAAGCGCCAGTTGAAAACGATGCTGCCGCCATTTCCAGAGAGCGAACCGGGTAGTTCCACGTCGCTCGCGCCGACTTGCGCGTTCGCGGCGGTGAGCTTCGACATGTCTTGGTCGTACTGCAGGGTGACGTCGTTAATCCCCGACCGGCAGAACAAGCTCACCTGGCGCAACGTCTTCGTGAACTGCGACGCATCCAGGGTCAGCGTGCTCGTGAAGGAGGTGGGGATAATTTGCGTGTAGTCTGGGAACTGCCCTTCGATGAGCCGGGTGACCAGCTCAGTGCTCTCCACCTGGAAGCTCACCTGGTTCTCACCCATGACCATGGCCACGTCGCCACTTTCGGGGAGGAGGCGCAGGAGCTCGCTCAGGCTCCGGCTCGGCACAATAGCGCGCTGCTCCTCCTTGCTCGTGGTCAGCGGAAGACGCACTTCGGCTAAACGGTAGCTATCTGTAGCGGCAAGAGTGAGCTCGTGCCCGTTGAGGTGGAAGAGGACGCCGCTAATCTCAGGACGCGCGTCATCTGCAGCAACCGCGAACACCGTTTGCGTCAGCGCGGTCTTCAGAAGTGCGGCTGGCAGGCTCATGCGAATGCCGTCGGAAACCCGCGGAATGACTGGGAAATCCTCTGCGCTCAAGCCTTTCAGGGTGGTCTTTGACCCCGCGCACGTTACGTGGAGTTCATTATTGTCCAGCTCGAGGGTGACATTCCCTGCGGGTAGCAAGCTCACGTAGTCCATGAGCACGCGCGCCTGCACAGTGAAGGTGCCGGGTTGGTCAACTTTTCCACGGACGGTGGTGGTTACGCCAATCTCAAGATTTGTTGCCGAAAGAGTAATCCCATCACTCGCCGCAGTGATGAGAAGGTTTTTGAGAATTGGTAAGGTAGTGCTCCGTCCAGCCACATGACTTACCTGGCTAAGCCCTTTTAAGAGATTCTCTTGGGTGCAAATGCATTTCATATAAAGGTAGAGATTAAATACGTAGAAGGAGTAGAGAAGTGGAAAGGTGTATAACTTTGTTAGTTGTGTAGAATTCTGTGAGAAGAAGAGAGGTTTATATTCGTTGTGGTGTTGGTAACACGTTGATGGTGAGATGAATGAATTGTGGATGGAATGGGAGAGAAAATATATACCACTTCTCTCAACATTTCACGCACACTTCAGGAACAGATTCTCCCACACGTTTTCCGCACGTCGTCCACTAGTTGTACAAGCGCTGGCGAATGAGCTTCACATCCTGCTGGAGTTTGGTGTCCTCTTTGTACTGCTTGGTAATTTTATCCACGGCATGCATTGCGGTTGAGTGGTCGCGGCCACCGAGTTCTTCACCAATCGTTGGGAAGGATGAGTTAATTTCCTCGCGAAGGAGGTACATGATGAGCTGGCGCGGCCGGACGAGTTCCTGGCGTCGGCTCTGGCCCAGGACATCCGAGACCTTCACGTCAAAGTACTGGCACACCACGCCAATAATCTGTTTTGGCGTTACCGCGTGCTCGCGCTTCACCTGTGCTGCCTGGGCTACTGATGAGAGGGTTTCCTTTACGGACGCGAGATTCGGTACGGAATGGTTGAGGTTATGCACGGCCACAATACGGTTGAGCGCGCCTTCCAACTCACGCACGTTGTGCTGGATGAGGTTGGCCACGTAGGAGAGGGTAGCGTCATCAAGCGTGATGCCGCGGTCGTGGCACTTCGAGCTCAAGATAGCAATGCGCGTCTCTAGGTCTGGTTCTTGAATGTCGGCAATCATCCCCCACTCAAAACGCGAGAGCAGGCGCGCCTCGAGTGCGGCGATGGCTTTGGGCGGCCGGTCCGAGGATAGGATAATTTGCTTGTTCTGCTGGTGCAGCGCGTTGAAGGTGTGGAAGAATTCCTCCTGCGTTCCCTCTTTCCCCGCCAGGAACTGCACGTCGTCCACCAGGAGCACGTCAATGGACCGCCAGCGATCGCGGAATGTGGACATGGAGCCGCGGAAGATGGCCTGGATGAACTCGTTAGTGAAATTCTCACTACTCACGTACAGGATGTGCGTCTTCGGGTTCTGCTTGAGGAGTTCGTTCCCGATTGCGTGCATGAGGTGGGTCTTGCCCAAACCGGCGCCGCCGTAGATGAAGAGCGGGTTGTACACTTCCCCGGGTTTTTCCGCACATGCTCGGGCTGCGGCCTGCGCGAGTTCGTTCCCTTTGCCGACAATGAACGTGTCAAAGGTGTAGCGGGGGTTCAAGCCAGTAATCGTCGAAGATTTCCCGCGCCCAGTTGGGGCAGGATCGCTTTGCGCGGTGGCCGGTTCGATAGTTGGCTCGCCCGTGGAGGGTTTGGCGGTCGCGACATTGTACTCGACGTGCTTCACCTCGTTCTCGGTGAGGTGCTGGATGGCCTGGACGATGTGCGTGTGGTACTTGCTCTCGAGCCAGGCCTTGGTAAAGGCGTTCGGAACCCCTACAATCGCCCGTTCGCCATCAACCGAAGCAATGAACGTGTTTTTAAACCACGTTGTGAAGTTTGCTTTACTGAGATGGAGCTCTAATTCGCCTAAAGTGGCTTGCCAGAGCTTGTCATTGTCCAACTTCGGCATGGTCGAAAATTGGCTTAACTTAGCGGTTTTCTGATAGTACCATAGATTGGGATGTGGAAAAATACCTGAAAAGTGGACGGGCAGTGTATAACTTGTGGATGAATTATGGACGGTTGACTGGAGCGGTACCCGCTGGTACACTGTGCCTACTTTCCTGACCGCCACCCCCTATGCCAAAGCGAACCTACCAACCGAAGAAGCGCCGCCACGCCCGCGTGCATGGTTTTCGCAAGCGCAGTCACTCACCAAACGGTCGTGCCGTGCTCAAACGCCGCCGCCGCAAGGGTCGCAAGCGCGTTTCGGTTCAGTAATTCCACGGTTGCATGCTCCCGCGGCAGCACCGGCTTCATGCGGAGCGTGACATTCAACGCCTCCTGCGGTCGGGCGCTCGGAAGCGCGACGCCCTACTGCAACTTGTCGCCGCGCCCTCACCAGTGAAAACGAGTCGCGCGACTGTTGTCGTGTCAAAGCAAGTTGGCAAGCGCGCGGTGCTACGCAATCGCCTGCGCCGGCAGATCCAAGCCGCGCTCCCCGCGCTCCTGAAAGTAACCGACGCGCCCACGGACGTGCTCATCCGCGTCCATCCAGCCGCTGCGACTGCAACTGCGACCGCACTCCAGCACTCCCTCACCACTCTCTGGCCCAAGCATGGCGTTCCCCTTCTCCGACCAACGCACGCGTCTCTCCCTCGCCGCCCGGCGCGTGGTCGTGTACGCGCTGCGCATCTACCAGCACACCCTGTCGCCCGACCATAGCTGGTTGCGCGCCCGGCGCGTGATCGGTGCGTGTCGCTACCTCCCTACCTGTTCGGATTACGCCATAGGCGCCATTGAACGGTACGGTATACTGCGCGGTGGGTGGCTCGCCACCAAGCGCTTGGGCCGGTGCACCCCGTTCCACGCTGGCGGCTACGACCCGGTCCCCGACTCCCTCCACTCTCACCACTCGCACACCACGGCATGACCAACGACCAGGTCTTTGTTCCCGCCACCCGGACGCAGCTCGGGCTTGCGAAACCAAATGGTCCCATTGCCGCGGCGAAGCCGCTATCCTTCTTGGATGAACAATTTGAGGATGAGGACAACCGATTACTCATGTCAACACCGCTGGG
>CAIPSZ010000159.1 GCA_903867845.1 Candidatus Kerfeldbacteria bacterium
CCAAAGAATGGCCACGGCTTGCCGCACGACCCATTTAATTCGATTGTGCCAATGAGTACGGGCTGACCTTGTTCGTGGCGCACTTTAATTTCCCGAACAATTGCTTCGTACTTGCCGCTTTCAGTTTTGTACACGCTGTCGGCGCTATCTTTGCGAACCATGGGTTTATTCGTCGGCACCGTAATCACGTCAAGACTGTAAATCTTGCTAAACTCCTCTGCTTCGGTTGATGCGGTTCCGGTCATACCCGCAAGCTTGTCGTACATGCGGAAGTAGTTCTGGAAGGTAATCGTGGCAAGGGTTTGCGACTCTTGCTTGATCTCGACACGCTCCTTTGCCTCGATTGCTTGGTGCAGGCCTTCTGAGTACCGACGGCCGAACATGAGCCGACCCGTGAACTCATCAACAATGACCACTTCACCTTCGCGAACGACGTAGTCTCGATCGCGTTTGAATAGCGCAAAGGCTTTCAGGGCCTGCTCTATGTGATGGACCATTTCTACACCACCCGCAGCGTAGACATTTGCCACGCCCAGCCACTTTTCCATTTTCGTTATCCCCTGTTCCGTCAGGGTCGCGGCCCGGAGCTTCTCATCGACGTTGAAGTCTGGGCCATCTTCCAAGCGCTGGACGAGATCAGCGAATTTGTAGTACTGCTCGCTTGGCGTGCTACTGGGACCCGAAATGATGAGCGGGGTTCGCGCTTCGTCGATGAGTATGGAGTCTACTTCGTCGACAATGGCGTACACCAGGTCGCGCTGGACGAGATACTGCTTGTCCGGCACCATGTTATCCCGTAGGTAGTCAAAGCCGTACTCGTTGTTCGTCCCGTAGGTAATGTCTGCACGGTACGCTTCCGCGCGGGGGACAGGTTTGAGCTCGGCAAGCGATTCATCGCCAGGAAAAGTTGGATCGTAGAGGAACGCAGCTTCGTGCTGGATGCTGCCCACGGATAAACCGAGGAAGTGGTAGACCTTCCCCATCCAGCGGGCATCACGTTTCGCCAGGTAGTCGTTAATCGTCACCACGTGCACGCCTTTGCCAGCGATCGCGTTCAGGTAGCACGGCAGCGTCGCAACCAGGGTTTTCCCTTCACCGGTTCGCATTTCTGCAATCTTTCCTTGGTGCAGCACAATGCCACCCAAGAGCTGGACATCAAAGTGCCGCTGGCCAAGCGTGCGCTTGGCTGCTTCGCGAACTAGGGCAAATGCTTCAGGGAGGAGATCATCGAGTGACTCACCCTTCACGTGTCGTTCGAACAGCGCTTTCGTCCGCTGCGGAAAATCCACATCCGGGAGTTTCTGGATGTCTGGTTCAAGAGCGTTGATCTTGTGGACGATGGGCCACAGGTCATCAACAACCCGTTTATTCGCATCACCAAAAATGGAGGTCAGGAATGCCATGGAATGCCTAGCTTGGCAGAATTCTCGAGGAAAAGCAAGGGTTTACACGAGGCCGTGATGTCCGGCGCGCTTGGACATCCAGCGATCTTTGGCGTCACGGATTTGGCGTTCGAGTTTCTCCACGCAGAGGTCAATGGCTTCGTGCATTTCGGTTGCCTTCTCACCAGCTTTGTACTCGCGGCCACGCCACAGCGCCGATGCTTCTACCCGGCAGACGTCACCATGCTTCTTGTTGTGGTCAATGTCGAGCATGACCTTCATGTCGGTGAGCGGCTGGCGACTCAACTTCCGTAAACGACCAAACTTTTCCTCAACGTACTCTTCAATACTCGCCGTCAGTTTAAAATCTTTACCGGTAATGATCATACGTTACAGTTAGTTCGATGGAGCGAATCCTAGGTAGCGCACTTCTTCTTCAAGCTGCACGCCGAGCTGGTCGCGGACCTGCTGCTTGACGTAGCTAATGAGGATGACAATATCTTCTGCGGTTGCCGTGCCAGTGTTCACGATGAAATTTGCGTGCTCGGGTGATACCATTGCCCCGCCAATTTTCTTGCCCTTTAACCCCGCTTGGTCAATGAGCTTGCCAGCGTGGTTGTTCGCCGGATTTTTAAATGCGCACCCAGCACACCACGCGCCCTTCGGTTGCCAGCCACGACGCTCGACTACTTCTTTTACCCGAGCTTGTATTTCGGTCGGCGAACCCGTGGTGAGCTGCAGGGTGCCAGAGAGAATAATGTCGGTCTCCGTGTACTTGAAACGCGTGTACCGGT
The DNA here is from genome assembly GCA_903867845.1 of Candidatus Kerfeldbacteria bacterium. GTDB lineage: Bacteria > Patescibacteriota > Patescibacteriia > PEXW01 > PEXW01 > CAIPSZ01. The sequence continues at coordinate 2,177 of CAIPSZ010000159.1, forward strand.
ACGACACATCGAGGTCGGCTTTCGCACAGGTTCGTACTTCACCTTGCGCATCCAGGTACGTCACGCTCGTTGCGTACTCTGCAATACCATGCCCACCCGTCCCGGCGTTCCCAGCGAGCGCGCCGCCAAATGATCCTGGAATGCCAACCGCAAATTCGATACCAGTGAAATTCTTCCCAATCGCCGTACGGACGACGCGGCTGAGCACCGTACCAGCGTCAGCATCAATCGTGCCATCCTCGCGCACGTCGCATCGCGTTGAGTCAAGGTGAATGATGAGACCCGGGAATCCCGCGTCGGCAACCAGAACATTACTTCCCCCACCGAGTGACGCCACGGGTAATTCCGCCGCTCGTGCAAGTCGGACAGCTTGGCTAATAGTCGTCACGTCATTCGATGAAAGAAAGAATGATGCTGGCCCGCCAACTTGAAAAGTCGTGTGCTTCGCCAACGATTCGTCGAAAAGCATCCCTGGAATCTTCCTAAGTTGTTGGAGGGCGTTTTGCATTGACAAGTAGAATGGTACTTCGTATACTATAGCGCAATTTCAAAAAATCAAAGAACGATCAAATCGAGAGGTATACATGCACCTTTACATATTACATTTCATACAAATCTACCAAGATTTTCTAACGCTGCTCAGGCACCACATTGTCCTAACCGTGGTACTTGCAATATGCACTGGTCTTGTGCTCGGAGTATCATCGTACGGTTCGTACACCTACCGACGTGCAAGACGTCGGCAACGACTCGTCAATGATGTGCATAGTAGCGAGATTGAGGAACTTGAGTACCGAGGTTTCTTTTGGCGCATACGAATACGAAATCTCGCACGCACCGGAAAACTCATCAGTCACGCAACGAACGCACAAGCACCGGCCGCTCGAGCCCAAGGACTACTCCGTGATACTGCGTCCTCTGCAGATGGAGTCTTCACGTACTACTTCCCTGAAACTCCATCGAACACCTACCCCATGGGTTTACGTGCTGGGCAGAAGTATGATTTACTCTTTGGCAATCCACCGGAGTACACCATTCCACTGCTGCTCCATGAAGTGCTGGTGTGGACAAAAGGGTTTTGGTACCCAGCGATAGTTGATGAACAAACGGGGTTTACCGTGCTTCGGCACACCCTAAAGCGAAGAGTTGCAAGAACGTACTGGCTACGAGGGTATCGGAACATGTACGTCTGTGATTACGTTGCACAAGGTGATGTGCTTGGGTCAGTTACTCCCATTGGTGAAAAAACCGCCCCCGTGGTGGTTCAAGCGCCAACTGATGGATTCATCTTGGCTTTTGAAGTGCTCCCTTTCACCAATGTCGTCCCGAGAGCGAATGCACTCTTCCTCGCTCATCCAGATGAAGTGAAAGACATTCACTTTGATGGTGATCGGGCTGGATTCTTTGCTTATCCACCAGGCCAGCAATCCCCCGTTGGCGCGGTTGTAAAAGCTGGAGCTGTTCTGGCGACAGTTGCTTCAAAGAGTTTCCTAGGTTTTCCGCAAGAAATCCTTGCGCCAGAAGACTTACTCGTGGTGAGGCAGTACAAAAATCCTGGTGATCCAGTCCGCTATAAAATGCAGGATGGAACACTTGAGCTCCTCTTTCAGTACATTCCACTTCAGAAACCCCTTGCCTAAGGCTTGGGGTTTTCTTTTTGCGCCAGATCGTAGAAGGTGGTGATATCCCCTGCGCCAATGGTCAGGATGACGTCGTTCGGTTGCACTATGCTCGCAATTTTAGCAACTGCATCCGGGACAGTGTGCACGTATGTTGCTAGCTGGCCAATGCTCTGCACGATCGCAGGGACATCAGCTTCAGGTCCACGCTCGCGCCCGGGCACGTCGTACACGTCTGTCATGACCACCGCATCGGCGCGGCGCAAGACAATGGCGAACTGCTCGGCAAAGGCAATCGTCCGGCTGTGCGTGTGCGGCTGGAACACCACCACGAGGCGTTGCCCTGGGAAAACCTGCCGCGCTGCGTCAATCGTCGCCGCGAGCTCAGTGGGATGGTGGCCGTAGTCATCAATGATCGTTGCTCCGCGCCATGTCCCCCGGCGTTCAAAGCGGCGCCACGTGCCCGGGAATTCTGCAAGTGCATCGCGCGCAATTTCGAAAGGTATGCCAAGACGATGCGCGACGCAGAGCACGGCAAGGGCATCTTGCACATTGTGCGCGCCGTATACTTGGAGCTGTACCGTTCCGGTGTACAAGCCAGCCACCGTGAAGGTTGTTCCGGTTGGGGTTACATGGATATTCGAGCCAACCAAATCTGCCTTGGTAAAGCCGAAGGTTTGCACTGGCGCCGCAGATGCGCTGCGAAGGAGTTCCAAACTTGGATCGTCTGCATTAAGCGTGAGCGATCCTGATGGGAGTATGTGACTCGCAAATGTCTGGAACGCGTGCTGGCTATCCTGCAACGTTGGGTAGATGTCCACGTGCTCGCGATCCACGTTGAGGACAATTGCGTGCGTTGGGTGGTACAGCAGTATGCCCTGGTTGTACTCATCAGCCTCCAGGATGAACTCCTGGCCTTTACCCAGGCGTTCATTCGTATCACCGAAAAGACGTACGCGAGTTCCAACGATGACCGAGGGATCGCGTTTGGCATGGATGAGCACGTGCGCCAGCATGGCAGTCGTCGTGGACTTACCGTGCGTGCCAGCCACCGCAATGCCAACTTTGCCTTGCAGGAGTTGGTCGAGCGCTTGCGGGTAGCTCAGGAAGTCAATACTGCGTCGTTCAGCGCTACGGCGTTCAGGATTTCCGGGTTCCGTAGCAACACTGTAGAGAAGCAGGTCGCAATCTTCTGGCACATTGTTCGCAGTGTGCGGGCCGATGCTAATTACCGCACCATGGTGCTGGAGCCACAGGGTGAGTTGATTTTCCTTCACATCACTACCGCTAACAACTTTCCCCTGCTCCAAAGCCCACTTCCCGAGCGCGGAAATGCCAATACCACCAATGCCGACTATGTGGATGCGTTTCGCGTCGTGGAGGGTCATAAATACCGTTCGACAATCTGTGCGAGGTGCGGTGCGCCGTCGACATCCCACGCGTTCGCCGTTTTTGCCGCCAAGCGTTTGAGCGCACCAGCAGAGGTACAGGAGTGATTGATAATTTCAGCGAAAACCTGTGGCTCAAGGGTTGCTTCGGCGCAGACGAGCGCGCCATGATCTTCCAAGCTTGCGGCGTTCTGCACCTGGTGGGTACCGGGAAGTGGCACGATGCACATTGGCTTGCCCAGAGCGATGAGCTCGGCAAGGACATTACTACCAGCACGGGTAATTGCAAAACTCGCGGCTGCGTACAGATCGGCAAGTGCTGCGTAGGTAAACGGAATTTGCACGTACCCTGGTCGCTGTAGTGCGGGGGCTTTACCGTCACCGGTAATGTGGAGAATTTGAAGTTCAGGGTTAAGGTACGGCAGAGCTGCGATGAACTTTTGGTTCAAGCCGAGTGCACCGGAACTCCCGCCGATAACTAGGACAACTAGTTTTTCTGGTTGTAGGCCGTACTTTGCCCAAACTCTTTCCGCATTTCCGCGGTGCAAGTCCAGACGCAAAGCGTACCCCACAATTTCTACGGGTGCCTGCAAGAGTTTCGCTTGGAGGTCAGATGTGGCGGTTCGCACCGTGCTGGCGCGGGCAATGAGACGGTTTGCGAAACCCAGGGTAGTGTCTTGCTGGTAGAGCAGGATGGGTAAGCGCAAGCGGCGGGCTGCCCACGCCACTGGTACGGCAACAAAGCTACCGGCAGTTACTACTATCGCTGGTTTGCGCTCTTTGAGTCTCTTCCACGCCACGTACGTCGCCCAGATAATGACGGGAATGTCCACGAGGTTTTGCAGGGAAAAGTACCGCCGAAATTTTCCCGAGGGTAGTACGGTTGGCGTAAATCCAGCCTCACGGACGACTTCACCATCACGCGCTATTTTCGACACCCAAAAGTCACACTCGACCTCTGGATGATTCTCCTGAACAACTTTTGCGGTTGCGAGGAGCGGGTTGAGCGACCCGAGTGTCCCGCCACCAACGAAGAGCACGCGACTCATACGCGGACGGTTTTTGATGCGTTGAGCAGAATGCCAACGCCGACGAGTGAAATAACTAATGAAGAGCCGCCATTAGAAATGAATGGGAGTGGTTCACCAGTGAGTGGCAGCAACGAGGTAAGTGCGCCGATGTTCACGAACGCCTGAATGGTAAACCACGACACGATACCGATCATGAGTAGCCGGGTACTCGGGTCAGACGCGCGACGAGCAAGGGTGACGCCACGCCAGAGGATGCCGACGTACAGCGCGATAATGCAAAGGCTTAGGATGAACCCAAGCTCTTCTGCAGCTATCGCGAAAATGGAGTCACCAGCAGATTCGGGTAAGTAGTTGAACTTCTGAATCGAGTGGCCCAAACCCCGTCCGAATATCCCGCCACTACCAATAGCCAAGAGTGATTGGTTAATGTGGTACGCCGTGCCCTGCGTGTCTTTCCCAGGATTCAGGAACACGGTGAGGCGGGCGGCGCGGTACGGTGCAATTTGAATGATGAGCACGAGCCCAGCCACGAAGAGCATGGCAATCCAAAGGAAGTGCTTGAACGGTGCGCCCGCGGCAAAGTACAGCACCATGCCAATACCGAGAATGACAATTGCTGTTCCCAGGTCTGGCTGCATGATGAGGATGACGCATATTGTTCCCAGCAGCGCGAGCAGCGGGATGAGCGCTTTTTTCGGTTCCTCAAATTGCTGCTGCTTCTGAATGAGCCAGGTACTTAGGAAGAGTACCAGAGCGAGCTTGACGAGCTCGGACGGTTGGAAGAAGAACCCGCCAATGAGAATCCACCGTTTCGCACCAAGGAGTTGCGTCCCAATGTGAGGGATAAATGGGAGAATACTTAGGAATATGCTTCCGACGAGGAGCGGCAGGTACCACTTTCGGAGCTTGTCTAAGTTCAGCCGCATCACCAGCACCATCAACAGCAAGCCGATGAGCAGGGCAATGATTTGCTTCTTGAGCATGGCGTTGGGGTCGCCCAGGCTTTGGAATGACTCAACCGAACTTGCGGAAGACAAGACAATAATCCCAAATGTGCAAATGGTCAGGAAGAGCGCGAGGAGGACGGAATCTGGGCGGCGGAGTGCGGTCATGAGAGGTTGTGAACTGCGGCGATGAATTGGGCACCGCGATCGAATTCATTTGCGAATAACCCAAAACTCGCTGCACCGGGTGAGAGCAGAATGGTATCACCGGGAGCGGATTTTTTCCAGGCACAGCGCACGGCTTCGTGCATGGTGCGAGCAATGGTGTGCGGTACGGTTAAGTGTTTCAGGATTTTCTGCGTCGCAGAACCAGGTAAGAGTACGACGTACTTTACCTTTTCCAGTGCCGTGATGAGTGGTTGGAGGGGTAAGGCCTTATCAGTTCCTCCTGCAATACATATGCAGGGCGACTGCACGCTGGAAATGCCAAGTGCTGCCGCTTCTGGGTTTGTTGCTGTAGTATTGTCAATAAATATTCGTTTCTTGAATGTGCGAATCACTTCATTGCGCTCGGGAACGCCGGGAAACGTCCGGAGCGACTTCCGTATGACGGGCAGCGAAAAACCTAGCGCCCACGCGGCAAGCGTGACGTGCAATGCAGCGCGAAGTGTTCCCTCATCCTGCAAGCGTAGTGCACGTGTATGCAGGACGCGTACTCTTGCCTTCGTGACGCGGAGCATTATCCAGCCATGTTCCACCCAGGCATTCGCACGCGGATTCGGTTGAAGTGATGTGTGGTACGATCGACCACATAATTTCAATGGGGCATGTGCTGGCCACTGACTGTCCAGTGGAGTAACAGCAATCCCCAGTGCGGTCTGGCCGGAAAAAATTTTCGCCTTTACCTTCGCATACGCTGCCATAGTCCCGTGTCGATTTAAATGATCGGGAAACAGATTGGTGACAATTCCACACGTAAGCTGCAATGGCACATCGCAACCATCTAGCTGGAATGAGGAGAGCTCGAGAATGACAGGTGTTTGTCCATCAAACGCCCTCGATTCAAGCAGTGGGGAGTGCCGGACATTACCAGCAAGCACAACCGATTGCTTCGCTGTCGCGTACACGTGTGCGAGCCACGTCGCTGTTGTGGTCTTCCCTTTTGTGCCAGTCACACCAATGATTGGGTTTGCCGATGCTTGACGGAAGAGCGCAATGTCATTCGTTACCCTGGCGCCTTGTGTGCGGGCAAAACGAAGCGGCAGTGCGTTTTGCGGTACCGCCGGATTTGCAATGATCACATCCGCAGCATGGATCGCGCTCTGTGCAGCCTTGGCTCCAAATTTCCAAACGATTGGGAAGCCTCGAAATTTCTTTTGCAAGTTAGTAAAATGTTTTCGTGACTTCTGGTCATACGCAGTGACATGCGCGTGCTGCTGCAGTGCGTACGTTAGTGCTGCTTCGCCACCACCCTGCGCGCCAATGCCAAATACGGTCACGTTTCGTCCGCGCAAGTCCTGCGGTTGCGCGTGACGGACAATGACGGTGAGAGTGTTCGCGTGCTCTGGACCATCACGCCGTGCAGATGGGAGCGAATGGGTTTCTTTCGTGCATACCGCGCTTTGCTCGATGTGCTTTGGTAGCACACCAGCTTTACGGAGTTGGTTGTACACGCCAGCCCGGAGGTCTACGCTTGCTTGACCATGAACACTGCAAACCGCCTTCGTACCTAATGTGTGACGGATAATCTTTAATCGTTTTACATCGCGTACTGTATAACAGTCACAACAAATTGCTGGCCCACACCAGACGCGGACATTCCGTAGGTCAACGCCCTGACCTTTGAGGATGTGCAGCGCTTTTGGCACGATCCCCTTCACCGCACCTTGCCATCCTACGTGCAGCGCGCCAGTCCACCCCGTAACCGGATCGGCGATGAGCACAGGCATGCAATCAGCAGTAAAAATGCCAAGCGTGACCTCTGGTCGTTGCGTGAGCAAGCCATCGGTAGCCGGAAAGTATGTTGCTGGAGTGGTTGCTCCAGCCCCGACGTTGTCGCGTTCAACAATTTGAATACGCGAACCGTGCACTTGACGGCCGAGTGTCAGCGACGCAAGATCGGCGCTTACTGTTTGTAGAAAGCGCTTCCGCGCGCGACCAACTGACGTATGGGTATGCCCGGAAAACGTTAAGGGTTGCGCGGAAAGCGTTGCCGTTGCCTGAACGAAACCCGGCAACTGGGACAGGAGCTGAGAGCGAAAAACCCGCATGAATGCAGCATAGCATGCGGAACCATCGGAGCAAGAAAACCTTACCAGGTCCTGTCTACCAGGTAGATGACGACGCCAATGACGGCCATGACTGCGGCGATAATCCAGAAGCGCATGACAATCTTTGATTCGGGCCAACCTTTAGCTTCCAAATGATGGTGGAGGGGCGCCGAAAGGAATACTTTCTTACCCCGGAGTTTCTTGGAAATGAGCTGGATGATGACGCTCAGCGATTCGATCGCAAAGAGTAGCCCGATGATGGGGAGCAAAAAAGTGGTATTCGTGAGCATGGCCACGATGCCAAGGGTGACGCCTAAAGACATTGCGCCAGTGTCACCCATGAAGAAACGTGCTGGCGGGATATTGAACCAGAGGAATGCGAGCAAGGCACCGGCAATGACCCCGCAGAATGTGGCGAGCTCAAAGCGCCCCTGGGAAAACGCAATGGCGCCGTACGCGGTGAATGCCGCAAGCAGCGTGCCACCGGAAAGTCCGTCTAGCCCGTCAATTTCGTTCACCGAGAAAGCCGTAGCCACAATGACGAAGATGAAAAGCGGGACGTACCAAATGCCAATTTCAAAGTTCCCAAAGAACGGGACGTGGATGAGGTTGAAACCCAGCTTATTGTAGAACCACAGTGCCCCAACAATTGCGATTGCGGTGTAGATGAGAAGTTTATGGCGAACTTGCAAGCCCCCACCCTTCGGCCCCCACCCGCGGACGTTAAAGTAGTCGTCCACGAGCCCCACGAGTGCTGACGCAACCAGTGCCGCAATCGGTAACCAGGTCTGCTGGCGCGTGAGGAAGTTCAAGTCATGCCAGAAGCCAACATGTACAAGCTGCCGGATGATAAAAAAGAGTACTGCGAAAACTGCAACTGTTACCCAAATGATGACCCCACCCATTGTTGGGGTGCCAGATTTCTTCTCGTGCAACTTGGCGAATACGGGGGCCGCCGCTGACGGCCGAATTTTTTTCACTAAACGGAAGCGATAGAGAAATGCAGACCACAGCGGTGTCACCAGCATTGCCGCAACGAACGAGAGTGACGTGAGGGTGAATATGCGAACCACTGGCGCCTGGTCGATCATAGTTCGATTACGCTTGCTGGTAGCGAAGGAGGAACATACCCCAGGTCAACCCACACGTCATGATAAACGTAGCGGCGTGAATAAGGAACACCGAACGTTCGGCGTGCTTGCGGGCAAATGGAAGGAGAAGGAGGACGTGTACGAGCATGAGGCATGTCGCAATTGCGGGGACGAGCCACATGACCCACCACGAGCCAATGCCATCGATGCCAAAAGGAATGCTATAATGCGTAATGACCGACTCCTGGCCCGGCGGAAAAGTTCGAACCACTATGAACCACGACAACGCGAGCATGACGACCGTGCCGAGCACTGGCCAGCGTTCAGCTGATCGCCAGAGTGGTGCAAAGGCGTGGCTGACCCGCGTACCAAAGCGCTGGCGAATTGGGTGTGTCATTGGGTTGCTGTTCATCATGGCTGTCTTACAGATTACCTCGATGCGGCAGGAAGTCCAAACAATTGACGAGGGTGTGCACTTGAGCTCGGGCGTGAGTTACTGGGTCACTGGTGATTTCAAACTGAACGAAGAACACCCGCCCCTCATCAAGCTTCTCGCTGCCCTTCCGGTCGTCCTCACTCACCCTAAGGTACCGCTAGATGCGCAGTCCTGGAAAGATGGCAACGAATGGGCGTTTGCGCAAGACCTACTGTACCACAGTGGGAACAATGCCGATCTCTTGCTTTTCCTCGGTCGGCTGCCGATGGTACTCGTTTCATTACTTCTCGGTCTCGTTCTGTACCTGTGGGGAAGGAAAATTGCTGGCGACTGGGGCGGGCTGCTCACCCTAGGGTGGTTTTGCTTTGACCCAAACTTCCTAGCGCATAGCCGATACGTAACGACTGATGTAGGAGTTACCCTTGCCTTTGCCGCAACCTTGTACGTCCTTGTCCGCTTGCTAGAGCACTGGAACTGGAAACGGTTGCTCACCTTTGCAATCGTCTTTGGTTTTGCCCAAGTCACGAAATTTTCCGCAATCTTCCTCTTGCCCGTATCCGTTCTTGCCGCATTCATCTGGATAGGGTGGTTTGCCCCGAATCGAAGCGTGCGGCTGGCAGTGAAGAAAGCGGCAACGGTTCTCGGTATAGCTATTGCCGGAAGTGCGGTTGCTATTTTCATTACCTACTTCGGACAAATCAAACAGGGGAAAAACGATCCCTGGATTCAAGCACTCTTCAACGAGCGCACGCGTATCGTTACTGAACATTTGGTAAGCAACCAACCGCCAATCGTCCAGCGTTTCATCCACCTTTCCGATACATCAACGACACTTGGACGTGCAGTGAACGGTCTCGTGCAAGATGCACCAATCCCGGCGTGGTCGTATTTCAAAGGTTTAGCAATGGTTGCAAACCACGACTTCTGGGGGCACCTGGCGTACCTCAACGGCCAGTACTCAAACTTCGGTTGGTGGTGGTACTTCCCTGAAGCATTCGCCATAAAAACCCCACTCGCCACATGCATCGTGTTCGTTCTTGGTCTAGTGAGTCTCGGCGTGTACCTCCGGAGGAAAAGCATCACCATCAATCCAGCGCTGTGGCTCGCGCTCACCGCGTCACTTGGCTACTTCCTGTGGAGCATGACCGGGCACATCGACCTCGGCGTTCGCTACGTCTTCCCGGCATACCTTGGTGTGTTCACCCTCATTGGCTTCTTCCTCTCGAATGCTCTCGCTCAGCCAAGAGTCTGGTTTCGCATGGTCATCATCACGATTGCTGGTTTGTACGTCACGACGAGTCTCCTTGCATACCCAACGTACCTCTCCTACTTCTCGGAAGTTGTTGGCGGCGAAGCGAACGGACCAACGTACCTTGTGGATTCAAATATTGACTGGGGTCAGGATTTGAAACGCTTGACGACGTACCTAAGCGCACACCAAATCCCGTACGTGTGCATGAGCTACTTTGGCCAGGCAGACTTGGTGTACTACAAGCTCGATTTCCACTACCTCCCAACGGTGAACGACCCCCACACCCCTGCAGATGTGAACTGCGTCGTTGCCATTAGCGTTACCAGCCTGCTCTCGCAGGACGGGGTCTACTGGTGGCTCAAACCTTACCAACCGGATGCGAGAATTGGCGGATCTATTTACGTGTACGACTTTCGCAATGGTCGAACGCCACTCCTCAAGCGTTGACCAGAACGTACTTTTTTGGCATAATGCAAGCACCATGCCAACAATAATAAACCTGTGAAGTCCGCGACTTTAGCAAAAATCCTCATTAACGCAAACGTCCTTCCGGAGACCGATGTGAAAGCCGCGGTTGAAGCTGCGGATTCCAGTGGAATTGATTTGGACAAGTACCTCGTCGATCAGAACATCCTCTCGGAAAACGTTTTGTATGAGACCATTGCCAGCTACTACAAGCTGCCTTTCTTGGATTTGAAGCAAGTTACCATTCGCAAAGACGTGCTGGAAGCTGTCCCCGAACCACTCGTCCAGGTCCACCAAGTCGTGGCGTACGACATGGATCCGAAGAAAATTAAACTTGCCACGCTCGACCCGCGTGACTTGCAAACGTTTGAATTTATTAAGAAGAAAACCGGACTCATTCCCGAAATCACCATTACCACACCATCGAGTATTAAGAACGCACTCTCGCAGTTCCACAAAGGCCTTTCGGCGACGTTCAAGGAAATCACGACGAAGACTGAGGAAGCGGAACAGGGTACGGATGGTGACAAAAAGCTCTCTGAACTCGCTGAAGATGTTCCCATTGTCCGTATTGTCGATAGCATGCTGGAGTACGCCATATTCGAGAGCGCGTCCGACATTCACATTGAACCGCAAGAGAATGACCTTGTCGTTCGGTACCGCATTGACGGAAGACTTAAACAGGTGATGACCCTACCGAAGAACACGCAATCCGGCATCATCGCCCGTATTAAAATTCTCTCGAACTTAAAGATTGACGAGCACCGCTTGCCGCAGGACGGTCGCTTCACCATAAATTCAAAGGATTACAAGGTCGCCTTCCGCGTTTCTATCTTGCCCGTTTACGATGGAGAGAAAGCGGTACTGCGCTTGCTGAACGAGTCAGCGCAAGTCCTCACGCTCGAGCAGCTGGGCTTGCAGCCACGTCCACTGGAAATGCTGAAACGAAATATTAAAAAGCCGCACGGGATCATCCTCGTCACTGGCCCTACCGGTTCGGGGAAAACGACTACCTTGTACACGATTTTGAATATCCTCAACAAACCCGAAGTGAACATTTCTACTGTGGAAGACCCGATTGAGTACCGCATGCCTCGCATCAACCAAAGCCAAGTAAATCCAAAAATTGGCTTCACTTTTGCCGGTGGTCTTCGCTCACTCCTGCGCCAAGACCCGAATATTATTATGGTTGGGGAAATCCGTGACAATGAAACCGCGGAAATTGCTGCGAACGCGGCGATGACCGGACACCTCGTACTCTCCACCTTGCACACCAACGATGCAGTCACGGCGCTCCCCCGTCTTGGGGAAATGGGCGTGCCGTCCTTTCTCATCGCTTCGACGACGAACATTCTCATGGCCCAACGTTTGGTACGGAAAATTTGCTTGCACTGCATCCAGAGCTACACGTTGACCAAAGCGGCAGTAGAAGACCTGAACAAGCAGTTTGAGGTCTCCTTCATTATGAAAACTCTTGCCCGTGAAGGCGCTATTCTCTCCGATACCGCACCTATTGAATCACTGCTCTTCTACCGGGGTAAGGGGTGCAAGCAGTGCAACCACGAAGGGTACAAAGGGCGCATCGGTATCTACGAAATACTTGAAGTCACGCACGAAGTTGCGGATCTCATCCTGAACAAGGGCACGACCGAGGACTTACGCCGGGCTGCTATGAAGCAAGGCATGCTCACCATGGCAGAAGATGGGTTCATTAAAGCGAAGTACGGCATTACCACAATCGAGGAAGTTCTCCGGGTAACCAAAGAGTAAGCTATGCCCCTCTTTGCCTACACCGCGCGCAATGCCCAAGGTGGCACTGTCACTGGTACGCAGGAAGCAAAGGACGAGCACTTCCTGACGTCCATTTTACGCGTCCACAACCTCGCCCTCGTCAGCACGCACGTGAGTACGAGTGACAAGAAGAAGCACGTGTTTTCTTTTAATATTTCCTTTGGTGGAATTCCCATCGTTCAGAAAATATTCTTCTTGCAAAATCTGCAGGTCATGGTGCGTACAGGTTTTTCTCTTGGTCACGCACTGGACACCCTCGGACTTCAGATTGAACATAAAGCCTTTAAGAAGGTTATCCTCGAGCTCGCGCACGACGTCGAGAGCGGTATCACCCTTTCGTCGGCAATGGCGAAGCACCCAAAAGTCTTCAATGAACTTTTCGTGAACATGATTGCAGCAGGTGAAGTTTCCGGAAAACTGGATGAGGTACTGCTCCGCCTCACTATTCAAATAAAGAAAGACCACCAACTCGTTTCAAAAATTCGCGGGGCGCTTACCTACCCAATCATTGTCGTCGTCGCGATCATCGTGCTCGGTACGGTCATGATGGTGTACGTCGAGATCGG
>CAIPSZ010000160.1 GCA_903867845.1 Candidatus Kerfeldbacteria bacterium
AAAAATGAATAACCCGACCAGTACGCCAACCAAAATGACAACCCCAACGATGACCAGAACCCAAGGAAAGCTTGAGCCGAGATCTGTTCCGGGCCCAAACTCATTACTTGGTATATCTATGGTTGGCATAGCTAGTCCTTGCCAGCTAGACGAACGAGTTTTTCGGCTTTAATCTTCGCCTCCTGCTCCACGAAGAACTTGTTCACTCCGGGGAGTGTGCCTAGCCACTGCCGGATGACGTCAATGACCTGCTGCACTTTCACCTTCACTTGGGAGAGGAGCCCTTGCACTTGCTGGGCGGCTTGCTCACCCGTGACCTTGAACTTCTGCTGTTCGGCGGGTGGGAGTGAGGCGTACAAATCCTGCAAACCATCAGCAAGCACCTGCTCGATTTGCTGGAGCTGAGCCACTGCGGGTGTAACTGGTGCGGGGACTGGAGCGGATGGCAACGGTGCTGTCGATGGCAACTCTTTCGCCTGGGTTGGTACTTCGGGATGCTGCTCGAAGCGAGAACCATGCTGCTCCAAGGCTTCGCGCACCTTTTCGACTTGTACTTCGTGCTTCCCGGTTTCATCCTTTTCTAAAATTTCAAAAATATCTTCCGGCTCACGCTCGAGTTTTTCTGGGGCGGGTGGTTGTCCAAGTGGGCTAGCCATAGTGCCACTAGTATAGCACTGAAAAGCCTATTTCCTGGGGTGTTGGCAGCGCTGCCAAGTCGCGGTACTCTACCACCCAGCGCTCCCACTCCAGGAGCTCAACCTACGATTCCCACATGAAAAAATCCTTACTGATTTTCACGGCCATTGCCACGGTCATCCTCCTCTTTGGCCACTTCGTCCTGTACGTTACTTGGATTTCCCTTTTCGGCATTACCGATCCCCTCTTCCTGCTCATCCTGGCCATTGTCCTGGGATTGCTTGGCATCAGCTTTACCGTCACGTCCATCATCGTGTACTGGGATGAGACCATCTACACGAGTAGTGCGTACGCAATTGCATCAGGATGGCTCGGCGCGAGCTTGTACATCACCATGGCGACGGTTCTTGGCGTTCTCGTTTCCTTCGCCCAGGAGAAACTCGGCTGGAACTGGCACCCGAGTGTCATTGCCTTGGTCTTTCTCGCAATTGCTCTCGCGTACGCTACGTACGGCATGTGGAATGCGTTCCACCCCAGAGTGAAACGTGTAACTGTACGCATCCCAAACTTACCCGATTCGTGGCATGGCAAGAAGGTCGTCCAGCTCTCGGACGTCCACCTGGGGCCAATCCACCGGTACTCGTTCACGAAGCGAGTTGTCGGTATGACGAATCGACTCAAGCCAGATGCGGTGTTCATTACTGGGGATCTCTTCGATGGTGGGGGAATCCGGTTGGGGAAAATGGCTGAACCTCTTGGCGAGCTGCAATCTACACACGGGACGTTCTTCATCACGGGTAATCATGAAACGTACGTCGGTGTGGAACGTGCGCTCAATGCTCTGAAAGGTTTGCCAATAACTATCCTGCGTGATCACGTTGTAGATCTCAATGGCTTGCAACTTCTTGGAATAGACTACCCTGGCTTGGGCGAGCACAAGGATATCGTAAAGTCGCTCCAACTGCTCGACCGGAGCAAACCGAATATCGTCCTGTACCACGAGCCAAAGTTCATCCCAGAGTTTAAAGCCGCCGGCGCCAATCTCGTGCTCGCCGGGCACACCCACTACGGCCAACTCTGGCCGCTTGGCTACATCACCCGCCGCGTGTACAAAGGCTACGAGTACGGCTTGCACGCTGAAGGCCCCTTTAACATTTACATCAGCCCAGGAGTTGGCACCTGGGGGCCAATGATGCGCACTGGTAACCACCCAGAGATTGTGGAAATCACCCTTGAAGCAGCGTGAGAAAAAGCCGGAACCATAGGTCCCGGCCAGCATACTTACGTCGTGCGCTTCTTTTGGAGAAATTCCGTAAGGTTTACGCTTGGATCTTTGATGCCAAATACGCGCTGGAGCATTTTGATCTTCATTCGAAGCCGGCGTTCTGAAGGTACCCACCAGTAGCGAAGTTTCTTACGTTGCTTTTCAAGTTCACTCGCCAGACGGTATACTTCGTGCTCGTCGTCCGCGTACATGCCGTAGTCGAAAGGTATTTGATTCCAGGGCAAGCGCGCATTGCGCGCGGCTCTTTCCCTGCACCCGTCAGCAAACATATCTCGCCGGTACTTGTACGTACTCTTCAGCACAATGAGCATGCGGAGCTCGTGGATATGCGCTTCAGCCTTAGCCTTGGTTGTAATCATTAACCACCTCACTGTTCGTTGCGTTTCTTTGCCCCCGATTGTATAGAGAATTCAGAAGATTGGCAAATGAAAAGAGAGGCGCGCTACGCGCCTCTCTGCAGTAAATTTTTTGCGGTTCAGACCGGCCGGAGCGTGCCCGCAAACACTTGCCAGGCAAGCAAAGACTTCGCCACTAAGCTCAAGATAATGTACGCTCGCTCGCCGTAGAGGTAGTCTTTCCAGCTGCCAACTTTCTTGTACTGCAGTATCATGTTCACGGCGAAGCAGTTGAAGAACAGGAAAATCGAGAAGAAAATCCAGTACACAAACGTTGGCGCGTGTCCGGACGGTCCGCCCGAGCCAAACAGGTACAGCGCAATAACCAACCATGGCACTGCCCCGGCAATGCAGCCGAAGATGAACGACGTCCAGTTGGTTTTCTTCGTGGTCTGGTTGTGCACTTCCATGACCCAGCCGAAGAGTAGCATCATCATGTTCAGGAAGAAAATGAGGATGAGACTGGAGAAGTCGGCCATGCCCGTGAGCATGACGATGATAAGGATCATGAGTGAACTGGAGAACGCGTACTCAATCCAGCGCGCCAGGTTCATACCCTTCTTCAAGTTTGCCTCGTACCAACCCCGTATGGTGGGCAAGCAGGATACGCTGAAGTGCGCCACAGCGGAGAGGAAGAAGAAGAGCGCCACGAGTGGCCCAATCTGCAAGTTCGCAATAGTATGTACCACTGGTTCAAGTTTTTGCGCAACGAGATTGTACTGCACGTAGCTCGTAGTTACAGGCAGGCTAAAACTCGTGCTGGCGTAGAGGACGATGATCCCCTGCACCACGTGCAGGATAGCCATGACACCATTAAAACGGCGGAGCTTCTTCAGCTTCGCTTGCGTTGGATTTAGGGCTGGCATATGCATATGCGTTTTGGTTACTTTTGGTATGGACAGAGTATAGCAAGAACTCTGCGTGCTGTGGAGAGTTTACTTCTCGAGCTACGGTGACCACCGATCTTGCTGGAACATATTCCGAATTGCTTCGACGAGTTGTGCGGGTGAGAGATCTAGTTTGCTGAAAAACGCGGCATTACCAATGCTGGCAACTTCGTGCTGAATTGTGGCGTGGGGCATTGATGAGTAGTAATAAATTGGTACAGCAATGGTGCGGGGATCGCCGTGCAGTCGCATGCCTAGCTCAAGACCATTCATCCCGGGCATGTTGATATCGGAAATGACGGCATTGGGATGCGCGTGAGCAACAATATCCACGATGTCTGCTGGTGGAGCGCTGTACCCAGAAAAATCAATATGAAATTTTGCAAAAGCTTCGCGAAGCGCTTGGAGCGTCGCCGCGTCATCTTCAAAGGCAATCACTTGCATACTACCCGCCAATGTACTGACCGAGCTTGAAACCTGCCCAAATGCCAATCGCTCCACCGACGAAACCGCCAAGGATGGAGCCAAGCCCAAACGCGCTTGCACCGAAAAGCGTTGGCACCCAGCCCCCAATGAATGAGCCGATGCTGAGAAAAATGTAGATGACCGCTTTGCTGCTCATGGCCCGAGTATACACCCTTGGGGAATGCATTGTTGAACGCCCCCTATGCCTAGACAACATTCAACAGAGCTGTTACGGTGCAACGCAAACGACCTGAAACAAGGAGGTTACTTGCCCAGAATTCCAAGAACGAT
>CAIPSZ010000161.1 GCA_903867845.1 Candidatus Kerfeldbacteria bacterium
CCCCTTCCCCCCCCCCCGTCCTCTTCTTGCTTGTTTCTTGTTTTGGTCGTTGTTGGTACTTTTTACGATTGAACGGAGGAATGGAAAGCGTTGAACAGGCGGCGTTGGCCGTGCACTTCTACATGGAGCAATTGACGATGTCGCCTTCAATGGCGTTGCCGGCCATAGACGGCGACGCCACGGTGGCGGCGCTGGCGGTATTGGCATTGGCATTGGCATTGGCGTGGTGGCTTCGGTGGCCACGCGGCGCCCCACGGGGGCAGGGCAAAGCGGTGCCGCGCGTGCAGCACGGATTGCCATTTTTCGGACAAGTATTCATCATGCTCAAGGGCAGCCCGTGGGATACGATGGCACGGTGGGCGTTGGAGTACGGCACGTTTTACAAGTTGCACTTGTTTGGAAAGGACTCGTACGTGGTGAGCGACCCGGCATTGTTGAAGGTGTTTTTGAACTCCAAATTGAGCAACTTCAAAAAGGACTTGGAATGGACGTACAAGCCGTTTTTGGTCATCTTGGGCAACGGGTTGGTGACGGCCGACGGGGCGTCATGGCGGAAGCAAAGGACTCTCTTGTCGCATCACCTGCGGATCGACATCTTGGATGAGATCCCACGCATCACGTTTGGTGCAATTGATAGGTTCCGCGTCAAGCTGGAGCAAGCGAAGCGCGACGGCCGCGCTGTGGAGATGGCCGAGGAATTTCGGCACCTGACGCTGCAGGTCATTTCCGAGGCCATCCTGTCAATCTCTGCGCAGGAGAGCGATGACACCTTTGCCCACATGTACCTGCCCATTGGTGCGTAGCACGTTGCGTTATGAAGTGCCGCCGTTACTGTTCATTTTGTTGTCTCTCCTGTGACTTCCTTCTTCACGATGCTGTCAGTGGAAGAAGGCAACCTCCGGACATGGAGCCCGGAGCGCATGTATCTGCCAACACCGTCGTGGTTCCGCCACCACGCCGCGGTCAAGCGCCTCAACGACTACGTGTCTGGCCTGATCGAGCGCCGCTGGGCTTTGCGGCGGGGTGAACGCACACAGCCGCAGCCGTGCAACCGCCGCGAAGATGTGCTGGACAAGGTGCTCAGCGCGATTGCTGACGCGGACTGGGGCCCCGAGGCCATCCGCCAGGTCCGCGACGAGGTGAAGACCTTCATCCTCGCAGGCCACGAAACGTCAGCCAGCATGCTTGCGTGGACCCTGTACGAGCTGACAAACAACCCGGAGTGCCTGGAGAAGGTCCGGGCCGAGGCCGCCCAGGTGTTTGCAAAGCGGAAGCTGACCAACGTGCCGGCCCGCGGTGATCTCGACGCGCTGCGCTACACCGAGGTGGGTGGGTGAGCAGGTTCCATGGTGGGTGTTCACCGGTTCGTCAATTCATTGTTATGTTTTTATGTGTGTTACTTCCCCAGTGCTGCCTCCGGGAATCGCTGCGCAAGTACTCGGTCGTGCCGTCGGTGGTGCGCATGGCTGCCGAGACCGTGGACGCCGAGGGGTACCGCATCGAAAAGGGTGCGACCGTGATGATCAACATCCAAGGGACGCACCACGACCCCCAATTCTGGCCCGAACCCGCCACGTACAAGCCGGAACGGTTCCTCGACCCGGACACCATCACGCCGTATACATTCCTTCCGTTTGCAGAGGGTCCGCGCATGTGTTTGGGCCAATTCTTGTCGCTACTGGAGTCCAAGACCGTGTTGGCGTACCTGGTGCACACGTTCCGCTTCGAGGTGACGAATAAGGACACCGCCGGCTTGAAG
>CAIPSZ010000162.1 GCA_903867845.1 Candidatus Kerfeldbacteria bacterium
AAGTCGACCACAAAGGTTACTACGTAATGCTGAATAACCCTTTGCAATTGCCCCATCGCGTAGTCGAAGGGTAGCGTGCCTTCATCCACGCGGCGGATGAGCTCACTGGCACGGCGAGTGAGCTGGCCATACTGTTCGTCGTCGACACGTCTGCGCGTCATGACAAACCTCCATTAGTTGTAGGCATATTCACCATGTACCACTTTGGCACATAGAAATGGCGCCTGTTGTTTCGAATTATCAATGAATAGAAACAGTCAACTAACCTATCAAAATTCATTGGCATTGTCAATCCTGAAACCAAAACCCCCGCCTTGGTAGGGCGGGGGAGTGTGTTGGGTTGTTTGATTGGCTACACATCCAGAATAACTGGAATAATCATTGGCCGGCGTTCGGTCTTCACGAACAGGAACGTACCCAGATTGTCGCGGATGCGGGCGCTCAAGTAGCCTTCGTTGGCTTGCGTGCGTGAGTCCACGTCCTTGAGCAAAGCTTTCACCTTCTTCTTGATCTCATCAATAAAGCGCGCGTTGGTCTTGGCGTACACGAAGCCGTTGGTAATAATGTTCGGCTCGCCGACCAGGGCGCCGGTTTCCCGATCCACGGTGGCAATGACGATGACCATGCCGTCGCTGGCCAGGGTCTGCCGGTCGCGCAGCACGACGTTCGACACGTCGCCCACGCCCAGCCCGTCTACGAACACGTAATCAGTGCGGACTTTCTGTGGCAGCAACTTCGGCTTGCCTTTGGTGAATTCCAGTACGTTGCCATTATCCAGCACGAACGTGCGCTCCTTGGGGAAGCCTTCGCGCACGGCCAGCTTCTGCGCTTCTTTGAGGAAGAAGTGGTTGGCGTACACCGGCAGGAAGAACGTGGGGTGGATTTGGTGCAGCACGGCCATCATGTCGGCCGCGGTGCTGTGACCGCTGGAGTGCACGTCCATGATGTCACTATGGATGACATTATCCGAGAGGCGGTAGAGGTTGTCCTTGAGCCGCTGGATCGTCCGCTCGTTGCCCGGGATGACGGACGAGGAGAAGACGATGGTGTCGGTCTTGCGAATTTTCACCGTGCGGTGGTTGCCGTTGACGATGCGGGAGAGCGCCGCGTTGTTCTCGCCCTGCGCGCCCGTGCACAACACGATGACGCGACGGTCGGGGTAGTCGTGGATTTTCTCAATGGGGATCATCGCGTCTTTCTTCACGGCGATGTAGCCGAGCTGCTGGGCGATCTCGACGTTGTTCTTCATGCTGAAGCCATCCAGAGCAACTTTCTTGCCGAGCTTCTGCGCGAACTCCAGCACGTGCTTGATGCGCTCCAGCTGGCTGGAGAACGTGCCGATGATGATGCGGCCCGGTGCTTCGCGAATGAGCTTCTCCAGGTTGGCGTACATGACGCGCTCGGGCACGCGCTCCTTGGTGCTCATCGAGCCGAGGGATTCAAGCATCAGGATGGTCGGCTTGGGCAAGTTGCGCAACGCCGAGTACTCAATCTTCTTGCGATTCACGGGATCCACTTCGTACGTCCAGTCGCCCGGGTGGATGACGGTGCCGTGCGGCGTCTGAATGACTACGCCGACCGCGTCCATGATGGAGTGGTCCACGGGGAAGAAGCTGATTTGGAAGTTACCCAGACGGATTTTATCCGTGACATTCTTGATGACAATGGAGCGCAAGCGCTTGGCCGCACCTTTCTGCGCGTCTTCCATGCGGTGCTTCACCATGGCGAGCGTCAGCGGCCGGCCGACGACCATGGGGTAGCCGAGCTTCTCCAGCAGCAAGCCAGACGCACCAATGTGGTCCAAGTGGCCGTGGCTGAAGATGACGCCGCGGATGCGGTTCTCCTTACCCTTCAGGTAGGAGAGGTTGGGGATGATGTAGTCCACGCCGGGCATGTCTTCCTCGGGGAACTGCACGCCCATGTCCAGGATAATGATGTCCTGGTTGTACTCGAAGACGGTGCAGTTGCGACCGACTTCTTCATTGCCGCCGATGGGAATAATGCGCAGGCAGTCCTTCGGCGGGAGGTTAATGCTGGGTTGTGGGGGGACGAACTTTGGTTGATTCGTCGGGGGTCGATTTCGATGTCGTTTTGACATTTGGGTATTTGGTAATTCAGGAACGAGAGATGCAGAATTCGGAAATGAGTTTTATATTCTTTTGTTTTGGGGTCCCCGCGAACGTGGCACGGACGAGCGAAGCGAGGAGTACGCGTTCGTGGGGCTATACGTAGTTTCACCTTGAGGGCGGAGCGGGATGTGCGTCAGCCATCACGCGCAGCTCGAAAGGTGAAACAAGTTGGTGCCGGAGAGAGGACTTGAACCTCCAAGGGATTGCTCCCACACGGCTCTGAACCGTGCGTGTATACCAGTTTCACCACTCCGGCCCGCTCGTGAAGAAAATGATTTATTTTATAACACATTGGTACCGTGCTAACCGGGGCAGTCCGGTGCCTGCGGCGTATCGGCATGCCCGCCTCGTACCGCACGAAGCCAAGCAGTTGGCTTCGCTTGTGGACTCGGCCCCACACGGCTCTGAACCGTGCGTGTATACCACTCTGCACTAGTCACTCCGTTCCGGTTCAGGGTGCCGTGAATCCTTTCGTGGTGCACGGCAGTTTCACCACTCCGGCATGTACTTCAGTTGTAGCAACCTTTCTTTCAAGCGTACAACCTGGATACCCTCACCTGCCCTCCGGGCATTCTCTCCCAAAGGGAGAGGAGGGGAAGATCCCATCGCAACGAAGGAGGAGGATCAAGCTTGCCTTGTCCGACGACTGCGGCTTGTCCCCGCGAAGCGAGAGCGGCGACTCCTTGATGGGAAAGGGGGAGTCGGGAGGGGCCGCAGGCGGGTGCGACCCATTGGGAGCACCCTGGAAAAACCGAAGGTGTCCCACCCCGATTTTACGGGTTCCACTTCCACACGTGCTTCGTCTTGACGTACCAGCTGGCAACGTCCAGGAAACGATTCGCCGCACTGAGGAGGGTCGGCGCCGACGTCGAGCGCAGGCGTCCAGGCTGGACCACCAGTGCATAGGATTGGTAGAGGAAAATGGCGGGAGCGTCCGCTTGGATGGCACTATCTACTTTGGCGTACGACGTGGCTTCATCGGCCGCACTCTGCGTGGTGGTGTGGCTGTCGTTCAGGAGCTTGTCCATGTCCTTATTGTAGTAGCTCGTCAGGTTCAAGCCGGGGTCGTAGCTCTGGGTGGAATTCCAGAATGGGTAGAGGTCCAAGCTAGCGTCGTAGCGGTCCGAGAAGAGGATGACATCGAACTGTCGGCCCTTGATGGCGTCCTTTGCAATCGTCGATGGGTCAATAGCATTCACCGTGACCGTGGCACCGAGCGCGGTCCAGTTATCCACGAGTACCTTGGCAATGTCCGTGTACTCCTTCACATCTGGAACCGTGAGCGTGAAGCTCAAGCTCTGACTCTTCTTCTTGAACACATTGCCATCCTTTGCCCAGCCGGCATCAGTGAGGAGTTTCGTTGCGGCGGTGAGGTCAGCTTTCTGTGCGGTTGGGGCAGCGGTCTGGCCACCCGGCATGCCGGGCAGGACCGGGCCGTTCGTCGCGTTCGCGCCAGGCCGGCCCGCAGCAATCACCGCTTGCTGGTCCGTGGCTGCACGGAGCGCCAAACGGACTTCTTTAGTGAAGAGCGCGTTTTTCACATTGAAGAAGGCGGCAACAACTTGCGGGAGTGCAATGTTCGTCGCGGTTATCCCGCGCACGCGTCGCGCCTTAGTGAAGACGTCGGTGCTGATAAGTCGCGCGCCGTCTGCTTGTCCCTTGGCTAGCGCATCCACCGCGCCCGTTGCATCGTCCACGAAGCGAAGGTGGAATGTGCCAATCCTCGCCAGCGTCGTGGCATGGGCAAAGCGTTCCAGCGTCATACCAGTAACGCCACCGAGTTTTTCCTTCTTGGTAATTTCCTTGAACGCGAATGGTCCGCTACCGACGGGCTTCACGTTGTACTCGGACGTACCCATAGCCGCGGGCGGGATGTCTGACCAGATGTGGCTGGGCAGGATGCCCGTGGTAAGGAGCTGTTCATTCGTTGGATTCGCCTTGTCAAAGGTAAAGGTTACTGTCTGGTCATCCGGGGTCGTCACCTTCAGGTTGCGCGCGCTGCTATAGAGCGGGCTGGCCACATTCGGATCTTGAATGGTATCAAAGGTGAACTGCACGTCGCCGCTGTTCAACGGTTGCCCATCCTGCCAGGTGAGGTTGGGTTTGAGCGTGACCGTCCAGACCTTGCCGTCACTGCTCGTGGTTGTGTTCTGCGCCAGGTCGTTCGCGTACGTACCATCGGCTTGCACCCGCTGGAGGCCATTGAAGATGAGCGGGGTGAGCTCCAGGTCCACATCGCTCGTGGCGAGCACGGGGTTTAGGTACCGTGGTGAGCCAATGATCGCTTCGGTGTAGCTCCCGCCCGTGGTTGGTTCAGGAATCCAGTGGCGATTGATGTACCGGCCGACGAGTAGCGCTGCCGAGGCGAAGAGGAGGAAGAGGGAGATGCGGAAGACCACACCCTCGCGCTTACCCAGGAAGCGGAAGAGGTAGGTGAACTGCGTGCTGGTTGGCCAGCGAGAGGTATTCAAGTTCTGGACGAACGCGTGGTCCTGGTCCAGCGAGACGGCTGGCGCGCTCTTCGGGGTTCGTGAAAATCGACCGGCGAGCCGCCGGACGCGGGGAGTGAGCCACGAGAAAGGATTACGCACAGTTAGGCAGTAGACGGGAGGATGAGCGTAGCAATAGCCGCGCCCGCGAAGAGAACGCCCAGGATGATCGTGCCAATGAAGAGCACGCGCTCGGCGCCCCGCTTGGTCCGGTACACGTTTCCCTCACCGCCAAAGACCGCCCCAAGACCCGCGCCTTTCGATTGGAGCAGGACAAAAATGGTCAGGAGGACCGCAGTAGTGATTTCGACAATAGCAAGAATACGATTCCAATTCATACGTGGGTTGTATCCTACAATGTTCACGTTCGTTTGTCAATCCCATTGTATTCTGCCATACTTCGGGTACATTCGTTTACCACAAACACCTATGGAGGAACACCAGCCCAAAGGCTCAACAACGATTATCGCCACGATTGTCGCTGTAATTATTGCGCTTGGACTCATTGTCGTTGCCCTCATGTACGGCGCGAAGCCGCAGGTGGTCACACCAGCGAATGTGAATGGCAATGCGAACGACACGGTGGTGAACGTCTCCTGCAAGAAGGACACCGACTGCGCCACGTACTGCGGGTTGAGCTCAGACTACCAAGCGGTGTGCGCCACAGCATCCGATGCGAACCCAGGATACTGCACGTGCCGTGGCATTGGCGCCATAACGCCACAGAACTTGAACAGCAGTTCCAACGTGAGCATAACGAATACCAACACGCGCACAAACGCGAACAGCAACGCTAACGTGAACACCTCAACGAACGTCAATACGAACTCCAACGTGAGTACGGCAGGCTGGAAGACGTACACGAATACTGAACTCGGATTTACGTTGAAGTTTCCGTCAACCTGGGATGGTTATACCGTTAGCCAAGTTACAAGTAACCACTCAATTAAATTCACGCACCCAAAAACGGTAAGCAGCAAAGGCAATCCTGGTGAAGTAAGCTTCATTATTACCCGATTGCAAAAAGGAACAGATATTCCAACGGGTACGAGTTTCGTAGATGAGAATGCAACGTATACTTTTGTCTATACACCGAGTAATGCCGCAGCACCAGATGAGTTGAATGCACTGTGGGAGCAAATTCCACAAATCATTACGACATTTACTTTTTACGACTACTCGCTCAATCTCCCAGTGCATAGTTAGAAACGAAGTAGAAAAAATCCTTGAGTATGATTGCGCTTACGTCAATACCTATCCGTTTTCGGATTATTGGTCTGGCCATGCTCGTACTCGTTCTTGGCGTGTTTGTTTACTTTCTATTTATTTATACCCCCTCAATTTGTAGTTCTTCACAAGGTTGGATTAGTACACCATGCACGGGAATTACGGTAACCGACTTCTCATCCATTGTAAGTCGGAAAGGATATATGGGCCACCATCTCTTCGTAGCAAATACTCAAGTTGGTAGCATTATGTACTTTCAGCCATTCTCCGAACCAATCGATGGTGGTAATGAATATATTAATGCAGAAGGTAATGCAATCGCACATTGTAGCTTTATGAAATCAGACCCGCAGATTTGTAAGTGGTTACAGCAGTTGAGTTTTCACGAGCAAACGGAGTCAATGACTGAAACAAACGTAAACATTTCCATTACGAATACCAACTTAAATGCCAACACGAACACCAACGTCAGTACGGCAGGATGGAAGACGTACACAACAACGGTCGGTGGTCTTACGTATTCTTTTCAGTACCCACCAACGCTTACTATAAGTACTGATGCGCCGTACGCAGTTGATGAGCCAGGGATTCTTTGGCCAGTTGCACACGATGATGTCATGGGGAACTACCATCCGAGTTACAAAGTGCAGGTTATTTCTCAAAGCGACATTGATCCCAACGCTACGCCATCCAATACCATTGAAGAGCAAATTCTCACAAACTGTGACGCTGGCGGCCCCACGGAGATGAGCTGTACGCTTCCGGATAAAAGTAAGGAAAGCCAAATATTGATCCCATCT
>CAIPSZ010000163.1 GCA_903867845.1 Candidatus Kerfeldbacteria bacterium
ACTCCACGGTTTCAGGGGTTAGTGCTCTACAAGAACTCGCTGCAGTTGAAAGTCAATGACGTGCAATTACAATATGACAGCGCAGCGAGTTCTGCTCGCAGCATAGAAAAAGTAGAGCTCAATGACGCACTCGTCCTGCAAAAACTTACAACGAATCTTAAAGCCGCCCTTGACCAGCACATCTACTGGGATACGTTTTTTCAAAAGCTCGAATCAGTGACACTTCCCTCGGTTACGTATTCGAATATGACCGTTGATATTTCTGGAAACGTGACGCTCACTGCAACAGCGAAAACATTCAACGATGTGGGTAGCCAACTCCTCATGTACCAGCAGGCAAAGGATTTCATCACTACAGTCAGCGTCTCTTCCGCCACACTTGCTCAACAACAAACACCAACCGAAACTCCACCATCCGGCAATACGAATAGCGCAGCGCAATCCGTAGTCACCTTCAATGTGAGCATGCAAGTAACTCCGCAAGTCTTCTACCGTCGCTAGCATGAATTTTTCACTCAAAGCCATGACACGGTTTCTTGAACGGCACCTCCTCATACTCGGGATTGTCGTGGCCGTACTCATTCTTGGTCTTGGGTTACTCTTCATAACCTGGCCACGTTTACAAGAGGTCCAGAAACTTGGGGGGCTTAACTACAATCAAAAAGTTGACGCCCTTCATGCAGAACAGCAGTACCTTGGTGATCTCCACACCCTGCAAACTGAAGTTCGAAATATTTCACCGGATGATATCCGACGCTTAAGCGCGATTGTACCCCATTCGAAAGATATACCTGGAATTTTTCGTCAAATGCAGGGATTCGCTTCCGAAGTGCACATGCAGTTACTTTCTGTAGCGGTAAGCGATGGGAGCGGTGCCGCTCCAGCAGGTGCAACCGGAGCAACGAGTTTGCATACCCTAAGTATCTCCGTCATTCTTGGCGGGGTTACCCTTGACTACAGTGGGCTCAAGGATTTCCTTGCAACCACCGCACGCCAAGCGCCACTGCTGGATCTCCTTTCGGTTTCGTACAGCCCAGCCACGAGTACAGCGTCATCGAGTTATAGCTTCAATTTCCGTAGTTACTACCTTGGGTCGTAAATTATGCTCGTCCAACGCCAAAATTCAAAACGTATTCAACTCTACCTCATAATTGGAGGCGTAATTGTTGCCGTACTCCTTGGGTACATTGCGTATATAGATATTTTTAGCAAAACATCGTCAACGCAAAGTAACAATGCAATCATTACCAAGAATGTCCCAAAGGATTTTGGGCAATCCATATTCCAAGATAGCCGTTTCTTTAGTCTTGAGCCCAAAGTTGGGACCGACCTTATCACCCAAGCAGCACAGGTTATCCCCAGCAGCGTTTTACCCGCACCAGACGCAGTCCAAGTATTCGATACGCAGGAAGGGAATAGTATTCTCTTCGTATGGAAGAAACCCGCCGATGCTACGGATGCAACAATTGTTCGCGTGAGCAGTTTCGTTGGTGACGCCCAGAAAAATCTTGCGACACTACCATCGAGTGCGACGTCGTACATTTACCCGAACGCGGTAAACGGCGCTCGAACGCAGTACGAAATACACTACGCGCACCAACAAA
>CAIPSZ010000164.1 GCA_903867845.1 Candidatus Kerfeldbacteria bacterium
ATTGCGGAAGTGCGACTGCAGCTAAAGCGTGGCGTACCAGCCAAACGTTTTATGGAAATGGGCTTGGAGTACCGGTACATCACCCAGTACCTGAAGGGAGAAATGACTCGCACCGAACTCAGCGTACTGCTTGAACGCGCCATCTGGCACTACGCGAAGCGCCAGCGCACGTGGTTTAAACGGAACTCGAATATTCACTGGGTGAAAAACGAAAAACAGGCGTTGCGATTAGCGAACGCATTTCTCAAAACCTAGAGCTGGATGCCAAGCTTGTTCCCAAGCAACTCGCGCACGATGCCCGGGTCGGCTTGACCTTTACTTAATTTCATAACTTGGCCGACGAGGAATTGCGCTTTGGCAACTTTTCCTGCTTTCACCTCGGCCACAATTTCGGCATTCTCCTGCAGTACGCGGTCGACAATCCCGACAATTGCACTCGCATCGGTAACCTGAGTCAAATCCCCTTCCCGCACAATGTCCTCTGGACTCTCGCCGGATTCCACCATGCGCTTGAGCACGACCTGGCCAGTAGTAAGGTTTACCCTTCGCTCAGCAAGCATGGTCATGAGTTCAGCGAAGTGCCCGGGTGAGACGTGGCTGACTTCACCCGGCCGGCCGACCTCCGCGAGGATCCCGAAAAGCCGAGTGGTTACCCAAGTTGCGGCTTGCTGGACAATTTTCGAATTCTGCTTGGTCCACTCTTCCTCCGGCACTTCATCACTACCGCTGCGATCGTTGAACCAGGCTTGGAGCTCGGACATCATGTCTTCAAACCAGTTTGCGGTGTCGGGCGTGTCGGTGAGGAGCTGCGCATCAGCGGCGGGAATATTGTACTGCGCCATGAAGCGCACGCGCTTGGCTCGTGGGAGTTCGACGATGTCCTTAGCCATGCCCTGCACGTACGCGGCTTCAAGGGTAATGGGTGGAATATCCGGTTCGGCAAAGTACCGGTAGTCGGCGCTCCCCTCTTTCACCCGCTGCTCCACGGTCACGCCGCGCTGCGGGTCCCACCCGTGCGTCGCTTCTTTGGCTGGAGGCGTGCCAGTATTCCATAGCTCGGTCTGTCGCTTGATCTCGTAGGCAAGCGCGCGTTCCACGTGGCGGAATGAGTTGAGGTTTTTAATTTCGGTCTTCGGAAAGAAGCCGGTAGTATTTGGCTCAAACGGAAGCTTCAAGCCAACTTCTGGGATTGGGCGTAGGGAAATATTCGCATCGCAGCGCATGTGGCCTTCTTCCATATCGGCTAGGGAAATGCCCAAGTACCGGGAAATCCGCTGCAATTCCTGGAGCAAGACTTTTGCCTCAGCCGGAGTGGTTAGGCAAGGTTCGGTCACGAGCTCGAGCAGTGGCGTTCCGGCACGGTTATAGTCCACCAAGATACGACCATCCGGTGCATGAATGTTCTTGGCCGCGTCCTCCTCCAGGTGCACGCGGTTAAACTCCACGCGCTGCTCTTTCCCCGCCACGTCAATGAGTAAGTACCCGTGCGTGCCAATGGGTTGGTCGAACTGGGAAATCTGGTACCCCTTGGGCAAATCGGGGTAGGCGTAGTGCTTGCGGTCGAACTTGGTTACCAGTGGAATGGTAAACCCAAGGGCCAAGGCGAAACGCGTGCCCATGTGCAGGGCCTGCTGGTTCGGGACGGGCAGGGTTCCGGGGTGCCCGAGGCAAATGGGACACGTGGCACTATTCGGTAGCGCGTCTGGGCCAACGTTGGCGCACCCGCAGAACATCTTGCTCTTGGTGTTGAGCTGAAAGTGAATTTCCAAGCCGATGACGGTTTCGAGCTGCATAGCTGTAGACTAACGGACTTAGGTAAAAAAAAGAAGCCCCGACCAAAACTGGTAGGAGCTTCACTTCACTAAGGAATGAACGGGGTCACGGTGTGTACTGTTTGTAGTTTTGGAGCTTTGCCTCCTGCTGACAACTGTCTGTCAAGCAGAATGCATTCCCAATCGGCACGAGAGACTTGACGGGTTGGCCATCAACGCGAGATGGCGCGAATTCCCATTTGGGCAGAATCTCTGCAACCATCTTTGCAAAGAAATACCCATCTGGCTGTTCAAGCGTCACCACGTAGTTGAAGCGTTCCTTGTGGCCATCTACTTTGACGGTCATTTCCTGAATGGGAAGCTTGTGCTCCTGAAATTGACGAATGATATCATCCGGAAAGAGCGAGACTTTCCCCTGCTCATCAACACAGACGATGATACCTGCCATCCCCTCTTTCCGTGCGGAGCGGGCGACGAATGGGTATACAGGTTTCACTGCCTTTAAAACACTGCAAGGTACAATATCTTGCTGCACTGCAGTGGTTTCGGGCGGAGGGGTAAACGTGTACTCCGCATTTTCGGGTACGTACGGTCCAGATGGACCGTCAGTGGTATCTGATACCGAAATATTCGTGTCGACGACCGCCGCGAGCTTTTCCGTCGTGTGTACCAAGGACGTTGGCTTCGCCACGACGACGGGCGGAGAGTCTGGGATGACGTGCACAATGACGCCGAATTGACCGTGGAATGTCGTCGGGTCATCTGGTCTGCCGCCGACATTTCGTTTCGTTGGTGTCGTTTCTGGCGGGGTATACACCTCGCCAGGGACATTCACGTTAGGAATGCGCGGGCGAATGGTTGCAATCGACCTCGGGCTAAGGATTGACCAAAGCCACAGTGGTCCCACGAGGACGATCCCCGCAATTACTGCAGCATAGATCATTCCTTTTTGATAGCCCGCCTTCATCTCGTGGCGGTTAATATCTTGCCGCAATGCAATCACCTCCTTGCAGCATAGTTTACTATTTGGTCACCCCGTCCGATTGACGGGGCGACCATTACCGAAAGAGAACCTAGAAGGCCCAAGCCATGAACATATCCCACATATGCCCAAGGGAGTTGAGCGCACAGTGCGCGTAGGCTGCAGCCTGTGCGTACGAACCGGTCACGGTCCCAACGAGACCATCACACGGCGTCTGCTGGGCGTTCGTTGCGCCCGCCAGGATAGTGGCAAGACCAAAACTCATAAGAGTAACTCTTAACCACACTTTTTTGAGCTTTCTCAAGAAAATCACCTCCTCATGCCAGAAGCATGGCAGATACGGCGGTTTACGGATGAAGGGTCATCGATGGTGCTGTGGTATTTGAGGCAACACCATCATTATTTGCAGTACTTCCGAAATAGGCTTGCGCCTCTTTCAGAGGAACTTTCCGAGTGGATACGATCGCAGCTTGCATGCCCGTCGAATCAATCTGCAGAACCGTTTCATCAACGGTATCTGCCGGACACCCACAGTATGTTGAGTACACCCTGAGCTCCACGGATGCACTCCGTAGTCCGGGTATACCACATGGCAATAGCCCAACTTGCGATCGATAGCCAAGGCGCTTATCTGGCGTTAAACCAGATTGCTCTGCTTTTTGAATCAAGATATCGGTTTTATCCGCCATCA
>CAIPSZ010000165.1 GCA_903867845.1 Candidatus Kerfeldbacteria bacterium
CATCAAGTTCCCCAGTACCGCTAAGGAGGAGGACCGGTGCCGGTGGTACGACGTTAATGCGGCGATTAAAACGGTGACCGAGGCCGAGGCAATGCTTGGCAATGCTGGTTTGGTAGCAGGGACAGGGACAGCAGGAACAGGGGCGCGGCTTCCAGTAATGGTGCAGTCCAACTGTTTCGACAAGGGATCCTTGGGCAACCAGTTGTCCAACTACTTCGAAGCCCGCATCTGCGCTCACTTGGCGGGCGTCCATTACCTGTCGGTGGTACACCTCGCCGGCGAGGACGCCAAGCAACCTCATCCGTTCTTTGCCGGATTGCCGACCATCGTCCCGCACCCATCACCAGCCGCGACGGCTGATGTGGCCAAGAGCAACACCAAGAAATTCTGCACGTGCGGATCTATCTGCCATGGTGGGTTGCATGACACTCCTGCCTTTCCCTCCCCAATTTGTGCTGAATGTGTGTCCTCTCTGTGGCTCGCCATGTAGAATGGAGCTATGGCTTGATGCATCGCCACCAGCGCTTGGTTCGTGACATGTTTCTTTCTGCATTGCACGAGTACTGGGCACGCCGCACCGGGCCCCCGTTTCTCGATGTGTCCGGCGCTGCAGCAGTCAAAATACTCATCGGCAAGGACGCGCTGTCGTACGACCAGTCCACAGCGGCGCAAGCGGTGGGTGTGGAAGGTAAGCTGCCCCTAATTCCAGACGTTGCTGTGCACTACCGCTGCGGTGACAACACCGTCACGCACTACGGCTTCACTCCGTTTCGCGTCTTCACGGCCACCATCCCCGCCAACGCACGGTTCATTTACGTCATGGCCGAGTCTCCGACCCGCAATGCCCGGCCTGACCGTGTGGAGCGCTGCTCGGCCATTTTTCACGCGTTGCGCACGTACCTCATGGCCCGGTACCCGGCCGCCGTCGTCGTTATCATGCAAGGCCACGACATGTTCGAAGACTTGGCGCGCCTTACGTTCGCCAATACAACCATCTGCTCCGTATCCACGTACTGCCTCTGGCCTGCGTTGGCCAACAACGGCACCGTATACTTCCCCGTGACGAAACTCATCGCAAAAGAAAACACATCGTTCGACTACGGGCCTTCGTTCCACTGGCTTGTCGCCGACAAGCACCGCGCCATCAAAGGCAGCGAAGCCTTGTCGTGGTCGCACAAGAAATTGGTTGAACGCCTCAAGGCACCGTAGCATACCCTTCATTAATTGCAGTACACTGTACATGTTAAATTTCCGAGCCTTATTTAATAGCTTGGCCCCTGTACAGCCCCGACGCCGAGACGCATACCGCTACGAAGCATGCTGAGGTAACAAGTGTGACCGTGTGGAGTGCCGCCACCTTCGCCCCAATATGAGCCCCAGATTTTTCTGGTAGCATTGTGTCACCATTGAGTATAAAATGCTGCGCAAAAGTCACGCAATGCCATTGATTGTTTAAAAAAAAATGGTACCGAAAAGTGGTACTGAAAAATGCTTTTCTATGTGGGCCGGAAAAGTTGTACGAGTATTTCTTTGAATTAAGTATTTACTATTTCACAAAGTAGCTGATGGTAGCATTGCCAAAAACGAGTAAACTTCGAAGCACTAGAAGTACTTCGAAGTACTAGAAGTACTTCGAAGTATGAATACTTGAAGTCCTACAAAAGTATTTGGGAGTGCTACTTTGAAGATTCTTTCTTTTCTTTGAACATTTTTTGACAGCATAGTGTTAATGACAACATAGTGCTACAAATTGTATCCGTATCCCATGGTATCCCGAACACTTGCTTGTAGGGTTCCTATCGGTACAATGTAGTCGGCGACGCGAGCACGTGAGGGATTAGCATTTCGTATGCTAATGGTTAGCATATTGGTGTTAGCCATGAGCATATTGTGTGTTCCTCTTATTATCACATTTTCGGGTCCTGTACCTCGTGGACAGCAAAAGGAAGAATTCTGTTTACGACACACGTTCACGTGCGGAGGGTTGGGTCGAGAGTACAAGTCAAAACGGGAGAGAGAGTCTAGAGAGTGTGTTTTGCGATGCTAACGGGAGAATACTTAATGTGCTACCATTGTAACCAACTAGGTTGCTGCGCTAGCTTCGCCACGCCATATAACACTTTCTTGGA
>CAIPSZ010000166.1 GCA_903867845.1 Candidatus Kerfeldbacteria bacterium
ACACCCATTGAAATGGCACCCAGGAGCATTTGCTTCTGGGTGTTTCTTGACTTACCCGCCCCGTGCAACCGCGAGCCCGATAATTGGCACATCGGTAACTTTGCGTAGAGCTTTTGCGGCTTCCACGAACGTTGTGCCTGTGGTCGTTACGTCATCGATGAGGATGATGCGTTTTGCGTTTGTTGCTGTTGAAGAGAAAGCTTCGTGGAGATTCGTCCGGCGTTCGTGGGCATCGCACTCCACTTGCGGCTTGGTGTTTCGATTGCGCGAGAGAAGATTTTCTACTGGGACCGAGAGTTTTTCTCCAATGGCATTTGCCAGAAGCTCGCTTTGGTTAAAGCCGCGAACCGCTTTGCGTTTGCGGTGCAGGGGAATGGGCACGAGCACGTCATTCGGCTGGAGCATTGGCTTCAGGACTTCGGAAAGTATTTCCGCGAGGGGATTTGCAGCATCCTTCAGCGAATTGTATTTGAGGTTGTGGATGAGCTCTTTCACTATTGACTCGTCATAGTCCACACCGGAAACGATTGCATCGAGCGGCGTTGGTCCAGCAGTAATTTGCTTATGCAGTTTCACCTTTTTCAAACACTCCGCGCACACGACACTGCCAATATTCCCGCAGCTCACACAGCGGTGGGGCGCCAGGGCATCAAGCACAAACCGACCAACGCGGTATGCCATGGTTCGTGCGTCAGCGGACATACACCTATTTAATGGTGAAGCCGTTCTTCCCCGCGTTCACGGTGACCGTGGCGCCTTTGCTAAATTGCTTTTCCAGGATTGCCCGAGCAAGTGGATTCTCTATTTCATCCTGGATAACCTTGCGAATCGCCCGCGCCCCTTGCTCGGGAGAGAAGCCAAGTTCAGCAACACGCTTCTGCGCAGCAGGCGTAACCGTAAGCTTGTACCCCTGTGCCAGAGCCAGAGTTTGGAGCTCGGTAATTTGCACCTCAACAATTTTCCGAACATCCTTTGCCGTAAGGGGGCGGAAGACGATGACCTTGTCAATGCGGTTGAGGAATTCCGGACGGAACTGGTCGTGGAGTTGGGCCGTGACCTCGTGCTTGATATCTTCGAACTTCACCTCAGCTTCCTTCTTGGCATCGGCATTGATGTTCTCAAACCCAAGCTTGGCAGTCTGATTCAAGCTCTCCAAACCCACGTTGCTGGTGAAGATGATGATGGTGTTCTTGAAGTTGACCTGCTTGCCCGAGCCGTCGGTGAGGTGACCGTCTTCCAGCACTTGGAGGAGGAGGTTGAACACGTCGGGGTGGGCCTTTTCCACTTCATCGAACAGGACCACAGAGTACGGCTTGCGGCGTACGGGCTCGGTGAGCTTGTTGCCTTCCTTGTAGCCCACGTACCCGGCCGGCGCACCAATGAGCTTGGACACGTTGAAGCTCTCGCCAAACTCGCTCATGTCAATGCGAATGAGCGCGTTCTCATCTTCAAAAATCTCGCGTGCTAGTACCTTGGCCATTTCCGTCTTGCCCACTCCGCTGGGGCCCATGAAAATGAATGAGCCAATGGGGCGGTTGTGATTGCGCAAGCCCACGCGGGAGCGGCGGATGGCGTCGGCAATGGCGTGCGCGGCTTCCTGCTGGCCAATGACGTGGCTGTTCAGGCTCGTTTCCAAGTGGAGTAGGCGATCGCGCTCGGCACTCACCAGGTCGCGCAGCGGAACATTGGTCATCCGGCTAATCACCTCGGCAATATCCTTGCGCGTGATGGTGCCTAAGGTCTTCTGCTTACCTGATGCTTGCACGGTGAGCTGGTGTAGCTTGTCCTGCGCTTTTTGTGCAGCCGTCTTCAAGGTAAGCGCTTCTTCAAAACGCTCGCTCTGCACGGCAATATCTTTCTGGCGTTCCAGGTCGTCCACCTGGTCCTGGGCTTGGCGGAGTTTCTTGGCTTCGCTGGTGCCGCCAACTTCCACCTTCCGCTTGGCCGCCGCTTCGTCAATGAGGTCAATGGCTTTGTCGGGCAGGAACTTATCCTGCACGTACCGTTCCGAAAGTTCGACCGCCGCTTCAATCGCATCATCGGTGATGCTAATGCGGTGGAACTTCTCGTAGTTGGAACGGATACCCTTGAGAATTTGCACGGCTTCAGCTGCACTTGGTTCGTTCACAATAATTGGCTGGAAGCGTCGCTCCAGTGCCGCGTCTGATTCAATGTGCTTGCGGTACTCGTCCAAAGTCGTAGCGCCAATGACGCGCAGCTCGCCACGGGCAAGCGCTGGCTTCAGAATGTTCGCGGCGTCCATGCTACCAGCGGCAGAGCCCGCACCAATGATAGTGTGAATTTCGTCGATGAAGACAATGAGTGATGGGTCAGCCAGGATCTCGTCAATGATCTGCTTGAGCCGCGACTCGAACTCACCGCGGTACATGGTGCCGGCGACGATGAGCGAGAGATCCAAGCGGAGAATTTTCTTGCCTTGCAGTGCCTCGGGCACATCGCCATGGACGATCTTCTTCGCTAAGCCTTCCACAATCGCGGTCTTGCCCACGCCGGGGTCACCGAGGAGGACAGGATTGTTCTTAGTGCGGCGCGCTAAGATGTGGATGAGACGCTCCAATTCCGGCCCGCGTCCAATGACCGGGTCAATATTCGCCTGGAGTTTCTTGTCCGTGAGGTCAGTGGCGAAGAAGTCTAAGGCCGGGGTCTTGGTTTCGCCCTTACGTGTTTGCTTTGGCTCTTTCACTTCTTCAAATTGTTCGGTAATGTCGGGGAGCTTTGTGGTGGAGCGTAAAACGACGACCACTTGGCCCAACAGCTCGCTGGTGTCCACGTTCTGGTCACGCCAGACTTTCTGCATGAACGGGCTCGGCAACTTTAGCAAGCCGTAGAGCAAGTGCTCGGTACCCAGGTAGCGGTGGTTGTACTTCATGGCGGCTATCCCGCCCTTCTCAATTGCTTCCCGACTCTCGGGGGAGAGCGTGGGTTTGGTTACGGCACCGCCCGACCCGAGGTCAGCTTCGCTATCCCGCGTCTGGATGTTCTGGCGGACGACATTCAAATCTATTCCGACTTTCTGCAGGATTTCGTACGCAATGGAGCCGCGCTGAACGCCCAGGGCGTACAGCAGGTGCTCCGGCCCAATGGTCTTGGCCCGGTTGCCCGCGGCGAAGTTGGAGGCCTTCTGCACGACTTCGCGGAGGTGGGTGGTGAATTTGTTCAGGATGGGGGGCATAGGTTCTGCTGATACTACCAAGAATAGTACACTGGGTCAATGCAAAAACTTCCACGTGGTGGTGGAGTTCGTAGAGATATAAGAAAGACCTCGACGATGAAGAAGAGGTCTTCTTAAAAGAACAAACGTCTTTTTTTATCTGCACGAGCCTTTGTTGGAGTATCAAGGCTCAAATTTTATTTCGGTTTTTCAGACACACAGGGTGTGTCCTCAGTAGGTAATGAGATGAAACTCAACCCTACATATACATAGTATAGCGCAAAAAAGCCCTTTTGTCAATAAAAAGCGTCATCCTGAATGTGTTTCGGGATCTCACTGGCAAGAGGATGAGGCATACATTAAGTCAAACTCGAAAACCCCTCACCCGCCTTTCAGGCACCCTCTCCCAAAGGGAGAGGAGGGGAAAATTACGCCATGCTGCGCAGGATTTTGATGCGCTCTTCCAGCGGTGGGTGAGTAGAGAACATGCGGCTCAACCCTTTGCCGTTAATCGCGCCAAACGGGTTGGCAATGTAGAGGTGGGCAGTGGCGTTCGTTGGGTGTTCGATAGCGGCGTTCTCCTGCTCGATTTTTTCCAAGGCGCGAGCCAGGCCTTCGGGGTAGCGGGTGAGCTGCGCGCCGGATGCATCAGCCAGGTACTCGCGCTTGCGGCTAACGGCGAGCTGGATGAGGACCGCAGCAATTGGGGCTAGGATTGAAAGTACAATGCCGACAAGCATGAAGGCCATACCCACGCCGCTCTTGTCGTCACGTGAGCGGCGGCTGCCGAAGAAGCTGAAGCGAATGAACCAGTGCGCGAGCAAGCTGATGATGCCAACGAGCACGGCAATGAGCATCATGAAGCGCACGTCGTAGTTGCCCACGTGGGAGAGCTCGTGGGCGAGCACGCCTTCCAGCTCCTCGTTCTCGAGTTTTTCTAACGCCCCGTTCGTGACCACGATGGACGCATGCTGCGGGTCACGGCCGGTGGCAAAAGCATTTATTGCGGGGTCATTCATGACGTACACGCGTGGCATGGGTAAGCCGGCGGTGATGCAGAGGTTCTCGATGATCCTGACGAGGTACGGGTTCTGCTCTTTCGTCACTTCCACTGCGCCGGATGTCCAGATTGCCACCCTATCTCCGTTGTAGTAGCCAATGAGCGTCATGCCCAGGGAGAAGAGGACGGCAATGACCACTGCACCAGGGCCAGATTGGTAGGCCTGGGAGAAAACGTACCCAAGCCCAATGATGATCACGATGAAAACAACGATGAGGATGATGCTCCGGCGCTTGTTGGCGGCAATTTGCGTGTAGGTGGTCATAGCAGGCCTAGGGTAACATTTTCCCTGCGTCATTGCGAGGGGCTTCATATTTTCCTCCTCTCCCTTGGGGAGAGGGGTTAGGGGTGAGGG